>DAINNF010000005.1:0-42414 GCA_036736005.1 Acidobacteriota bacterium | reverse complement strand
CGGGTCGTTGGGGCAGGCAAGGATCGGTTCGGTTATGGTGGAGAGATCGACATCAAGTACAGCGGCATAATCCGCATCCGGATCGCGCTGGAGAAGCACCGGCTGTTCAAGCCATGAGCGACAGGCATCAATGCGGGACTGCAGGGTGTCGGCATGGGCGAATCCGGCCTCGATCAGGTATTCCATGAAACGGATGTTGCTTTCCAGATAGCGCTGGACGGATTGAGGAGACAGCTGGATGGTGGAACCGGCCGCGGAGCGTTCGGCGGAAGCATCAGTGAGTTCAAACGCCTGCTCAACCGTCAAGTCGGGCAAACCTTCCATTTCCAGGATGCGTCCGTTGAAAATGTTCTTCTTGTTCTGTTTGGAAACCGTTAACAGACCTTCCTGAATAGCAGTGTAAGGGATTGCATTCACCACATCGCGCAAGGTAATGCCGGGATTCAGATCACCGTGGAAACGAACAAGGACAGATTCCGGCATATCCAGCGGCATGAATCCCAAAGCACCGGCAAAAGCCACCAGGCCGGATCCCGCCGGGAAGGAAATCCCGACAGGGAACCGGGTGTGAGAATCACCTCCGGTTCCGACGGTGTCGGGCAACAGGAGCCGGTTCAGCCAACTGTGAATGACACCATCACCGGGATGAAGGGCCACGCCTTTTCGATCCGTGATGAACGTGGGGAGCTCACGATGCATGCGGACATCAGAAGGCTTCGGATAAGCCGCGGTATGACAGAACGACTGCATGAACAATCCACACTGGAACTCGAGACAGGCAAGTTCCTTCAGCTCGTCCACCGTCATGGGGCCGGTTGTGTCCTGGGAACCGACGGTAGCCATTTCCGGTTCACATGCGGTGCCGGGGAGAATCCCCTCTCGCCCGCAGGCCTTCCCGACAATTTTCTGGGCCAGCGTATAGGCCTGGCCAGAAGCCGGTTGTGGATTGTCCGGCTCAACAAACAGGTCGGAGGGGGCAAGTCCAAGAGCCTCCCGTGCGCGTGCGGTAAGATCTTTCCCGATAATCAGGGAAAGTCGCCCGCCCGCCCGATATTCATCCTGGAGGGTACGGGGCTGCAGGTGGAACTCGGCCAGGGTGTTGGTGTCAGCATCGGAAATCTGTCCGGTTGAGAAATCGAGGGTAATCACATCCCCGGTATGAAGCTTCTCAACATCACACATAATGGGCAATCCACCGGAATCCTGGGTGGTGTTAAAGAAGATAGGAGCGATCAGGCTGCCGATTACGACACCACCGCGACGTTTGTTGGGGACGAATGGAATATCTTCTCCAATGTGCCACATCAGGGAATTACAGGCTGATTTGCGGGAAGATCCGGTGCCGACCACGTCTCCGACGAATGCCACCTGGAACCCGTCTTCCCGGAATTTGTGAATGGTGCTGATCCCGTCGGGAAAGAGTTTCTCCCCCATAGACAGTGCGTGCAACGGAATATCGGCCCGGGTGAACGCATGGCCGGCCGGGGAGAAGTCGTCTGTATTGATTTCACCGTCAACCTTATAGATCTTCAACTGAAGGGAGGCTGGAAAGGGTGGTTTTTCGGTAAACCAGGTGGCGTCCGCCCATGCTCGCAGCACTTTGCCGGCATGGGGATTCCGGGAGGACATGGATACGATTTCATCGAACGCAGCGTACACCAGTGTGAGACGGCTGAGGGCCTGAACCGTTTCGTCAGCCAGGTCCGGAACCTCCAGTAGCTCCATCAGGGGCTGAATGTTGTAGCCGCCGAGCATATGGCCGAGGTGCTGGACGGCATATGCAGGCGAAACAAACGGAGACGACCGTCTGCCGAATGCAATGTCGGATAACCAGTTTGCTTTGACCTGTGAAGCATCATCGACCCCGGGAGGGATGCGGTTGGACAACAGGTCAAGCAGAAAAACCCGGCTCTCGTCGGGTGGCGATTCCAGGTGTTGGCAGAGTTCGGCTGTCTGCTCGGCATTCAGCGGCAGGGGGGGGATGCCCAATTCGGCCCGTTCTTTGGCATGTTGGCGATAGGATTTCAGCATAGTTCCTCCCGTTGGTTTTAGACGGTTGGTGGTTATGTCCATATGATTATATCCAAGGAAACGAAATTACGCAGGCGGAAAAGGCGTGAAATGTACCATTACCTGCAGAAAACCGTTGACAGCAAGGATTTCGATTGCCTATGATGAACCCCTCAAGAGGAACTCGCGAAGAAAGGAGTGGCACATGCAACCAACATACCGACCCAATCGCAGAAAAAAGCACAAAAAGCATGGATTCCTGTCCCGCATGAAAAGCCGGGCCGGTCGGAGTGTGCTGAGCGCACGTCGTAGAAAAGGCAGAAAAAAACTCGCCGTCTAATCATTGGCACTTCCAAAACAATTCCGGTTGACCCGACGGGCGCAGTATCTTCGGGTGTATGCCGGAGAGAAGAAATATCATGTTCCGTACCTGGTGATCTATGTATTGTTCCAATGCCCCCAAAAAGCATTTGGATTTACGGTTTCACGGAAAATCGGGAATGCCGTGGTGCGTAACCGGGTACGTCGTAAGCTGGCGGAGATAGTCCAGGGATCACTGGAACGGTTTCCGGATAGAACGTGGATTGTGTTGAATGCCAGGAAAACCAGCGCCACGGCCTCTTTTCAGGAATTGGAGAATGCCGTTATGCTGTTTTTAGAGCGGTTGAATGAAGACCGTACTACGTTGGCTGATTAAAGGATACCGGTGTTGTATTTCGCCGCTACTGCCACCAAGCTGTCGGTTTACACCGACGTGTTCCGAGTATTGTCTTCAGGCAATCGATCGGTTCGGAGCATTGAAAGGCAGTTGGTTGAGTCTGAAGCGGATCTGTAAATGCCATCCGTTTCATCCGGGCGGATATGATCCGGTGCCGGAGTTGAAAGAGAAAGATCCTCGGGAGAACTAATGGAAAAACGAACGATTCTGGCGATTCTGATATCCATCGCATTTATTGTGGCATGGGAAAAATGGGTCATCCGCCGTTATTATCCAAAGCCGGAGCCGGAAAAGCCGGCCGTAACCCAACAGGCGCAGACCGCGCAGGAAAAAAACGAAGGTAAAGCGGAAACCCGGGATGGAATGGATTTGCAGGCGGACGAGGTTCAGCCTGATCAGGCGGTTACGGACGTTTCGTCTTCAAAGGTGGCGGAAAGCGAAGAGTCGTCAACCGTCAGTATCGATCAGGCAGACACCGAAGAGACGGTGGTGCTGGAGAATGATGATCTGCGTGTCACATTGACCAACCGCGGAGCGGCGGTTTCTTCTGTGTTGTTGAAGAAGTATGAGGATCAGCATGGCAGCATGGTCGAACTGGTGAATCCATATGCTGCGGATGCCGGTATGATGCCGCTCAGTACCTGGAACGGAGATAAGCTGGACCGCAGACTGTTCCATGTGGAACAGATGGGGAACCGGGTTCGTTTCTTCCTGAACGGGGAAGAAAAAATAGTGGAATTGAAACAGGGTTATCAGCTTCACGCCGGTATCCGGTCAATGGATGGAAGCGAGGTGTCGCTCGGTGCCGGAATTGAACGTGCTGAACGGAGCAGCGGCCGGTATACAACCGAGGACACGGTTGTGCTTTCCGTAGCGGGGAAGGTTGACCGGGTGAAGAAGAAGAACCTGGAAGAAGAATCCATCCCCCGGGAGAAACTGGACTGGGTTGCCATCGAGGACAAATATTTTGCACGGATAGCGGCCCCCGTCGATGGATGGCAGGAACTGAAGGGGCACACCCGGACGTACAAGAGTGACGGAGATGAATTCAAGCTGGCCACATTGCTGATTACCATGTCGGACAGCTGGCAGGGTGATCTGTATTTTGGACCCAAGAATTATGATGAGATGAAGGCGCTCGGCCTCGGTTACGAACGGATTGTCAATTTCGGTTTCTTCGGGATTTTTGCCAAGTGGATGTTCCTGGCATTGAAGGCGATCAACGGATGGGTGGGCAATTATGGATGGAGCATCATTCTGTTGACGGTTCTGATTCGCATATTCCTCTTTCCGTTGAACCAGGCCAGTTTGAAATCCACGAAGAAAATGCAGGGCATTCAGCCGAAGATCAAGGAAATCCAGGCCAAGTACAAGAAATACGGCAATGACATGAGTATGAAACAGAAGCAGAATCAGGAGATTGCCGAGTTGTACAAAAAGGAAGGCGTCAACCCGCTGGGCGGGTGTCTGCCGATGTTGCTTCAGATGCCGATCTTCTTTGCATTCTGGAGTTTATTGCTGAACGCGATTGAGCTGCGGCATGCTCCTTTTCTCGGTTGGATTCAGGATCTGTCAGCACATGATCCCTATTTCGTGCTGCCGATTATGATGGGATTGAGCCAGTTGATTTCACAGGTGATCACACCCGCAACGGGAGATGCAAACCAGAGACGCATGATGTATCTATTGCCCATCGTGTTTACGGTTATTCTGGCGTATGCCCCGAGCGGTTTGATTCTGTATTGGACAACAAACAACATCTTCCAGATATTGCAGCAGTTGTTGCTGAACCGGAAGATGCCGGCTACGGCATAGGAGATGCAGAATATGGCATTGCAGAAGACGTTGTTTTCAGGCAAGGATGTGGATGAAGCACTGGATAAAGCGAGCCAGTACTACAATGTAACCGCAAACCTGGTCCAGTATCGGGTTGTGGCACGGGACCAGTCACTGTTTTCTCCTTTGAATGGAGAAGTTACCATTAAGGTGGAGCGTGTGGGCAAGGGGAACGGAAAGCGGAAGTTGCCCGGACACGTCCGACATGTGGAAAACGTATTGAATGAAATGATTGAGAAAGCCAGCCTGGATGCAACGGCTACATACCGAAGCAACAACGGGTCGCTGGAGTTCGAGATCAGAGGGAAAGACACGGATCTGTTCCTCGACAAGAACGGAACGCTGCTGGATGCATTTCAGTACCTGGTGAACCGGATGACATCCCGTAAGAACCGGAGCAACATTGTTCTGGAATGTGAAGATTTCAGGCGGAACCGGGTACGGGAACTGAAAGAAATGGCGCAAAAGGCGGCACAGAAGGTAAAAGACTTCGGGAAACCCTACCTGTTTTCTCCCATGAATCCTGCCGAAAGGCGGCAGATTCACCTGGAACTGCAGGATGACCGGATGGTGAAAACAGAGAGTGTCGGAGAAGGGCATTACAAGCGCGTGAAGGTGTTTTTGAAAAAGCGGTGACACCAGTGGATACCATTGCAGCGATCGCGACGTCGCCCGGAAAGGGCGGAATCGGGATCATACGAATTTCAGGAAAGAACGCCCGGGACATTCTCGGGCGGTTTTTTTCATCAGGGAAACAGGATATCCGGCCAAGGGAAGCGATGTTCGGCGGGGTGGGCCGCGACAGGGAATGTCCGCTCGATCGTGGGCTGGCGCTGTGGTTTCCGGAGCCGGCTTCCTACACGGGAGAGGATGTTGTTGAGTTTCAGATTCACGGATCGCCCTATGTGCTGGACCGGCTGTTGACCGATATCGTGGAGACGGGGCTTGCCCGACTGGCGGAGCCGGGAGAATTCACCCGTCGCGCTTTTCTGAATGGAAAACTGGACCTGACGGATGCAGAGCGGATCCAACTGATGGTGGACGCGGAAACAGCTTTTGAATCACAGATTGCATCCAGTTCCGGCGGGCCGTTGAGACATCTGATCGATCAACTGCGGCAGCAACTGGTGGCAGCGACCGCTTCTTTGGAGGCGGTGATTGAATATCCGGAAGAACCGGAAACGGAGACGGCAGCCGGTCGGAGTTTATCAGCCCTGGCGGACACCGGTGAAACGCTGGGCCGCCTGGCGTCGGGTTTTGAACGGTACGGTCGCTGGGTTGGCGGCATACGTGTTGTATTGGTGGGCGTGCCCAATGCGGGGAAATCATCTCTTTTGAATCGAATGGTGGGATTTGACCGTGCAATTGTGACGGAACTGCCGGGAACGACAACGGATACAGTGGACGTGACGGTGGACCTGCAGGGCCTGAAGGTTTCACTGGTGGATACAGCGGGCCTGCGGGAAGCGGACGGCCAGATTGAACAGGCCGGGTTGCGTCGGACAAAAGACGCTTGCAATCAGGCGGATCTGGTTGTGGGGGTGCTGGACCCTATGATTCCGTTTTCGAAACAACGGGAATTGTTGAGTTGGATCAATCAGGAGAAACTGTTTCAGATTGTCAACAAAAGGGACCTGCTCAAGGAGCCTCTGCAGATGGACGTGCCGAGTGTGTCCGCGGTGACGGGCGAAGGAGTGGAAGACCTGTTGATCCGGATCCGGCAACGTTTCCGTTTCGAAAATCGTGGAGAGGCGTGTCTCTTCACCGTCCGCCAATTCAGGGCGGTAACGGAAGCACGGGAACGACTTCGGGTGGGCGAAGAAGCAGTACGGGCCGGTGCCTATGATCTGGCGACAGCCGAGTTGACTTCCGCTCTGTGGCATCTGGACAGTCTGGTGGGTCGGGTGTCAACGGACGAGATTCTGGATTCGGTGTTCGGGGAGTTCTGTCTTGGGAAATAGTCCAATGGATTTTGATATTGTGGTCATTGGTGCGGGTCATGCCGGATGTGAAGCGGGATGGGCGGCCGCCGGAATGGGTGTGCACACCTGTCTGTTGACCATTAATCTGGATGTGATTGGACAGATGTCATGTAATCCGGCCATCGGGGGGCTCGCCAAGGGCCACCTGGTTCGGGAGTTGGATGCCCTGGGCGGACTGATGGGACGGATCATTGACCGTACCGGCCTGCAGTTCAGAATGTTGAACCGGAGCCGAGGTCCGGCCGTTCAGGCACCCCGGGCGCAGGCGGACAAAGTGGCCTATCGAATCGAAATGAGACGGGCGCTGGAAAACCGTTCGAATCTACAGGTAATCCAGGATGAAGTTGTCGCAATTGATGTGAAGAGAAGCCGGGTGACGGGTGTCCGGTTGCAGTCAGGTGCAGTATTGCGGTGCCGGGCGGTTGTAGTTGCCACCGGCACATTCCTGGGCGGCCGGGTGTTTATTGGAGACCGGACGTACGAAGCCGGTCGCTCCAACGAGCCGGCATCGGTTGCACTGTGCGATTCGCTTCGAAGTCTCGGGTTTGATCTGCGGCGTCTGAAAACAGGGACACCGCCACGGATCCATCGCGATTCAATTGATTTCAGCAAGATGGAACGTCAGGATGGAGATGCGTGTCCGGTCCCGTTTTCATTCCAGACCACAGATCTGAAGGTGGACCAGGTTCCCTGCTGGTTGACGGGAACGACCGAGGAAACCCATGACATTATCCGGGCGAACATGGGACGTTCTGCGTTGTTCAGCGGACGGATTCAGGGAGTGGGGCCACGGTACTGTCCGTCTATTGAAGACAAGCTGCACAAGTTTCCGGATCGGACCCGTCACCAGGTGTTTCTGGAGCCGGAGTCCCTGCATACGGCGGAATACTATGCGAACGGAGTCTCTACGTCCCTGCCGGTGGACGTCCAACAGGCATATCTGGGGACCATACCCGGCCTGGAGCAGGCCGTGATCGTGCGTCCGGGCTATGCTATTGAATATGACAGCATAGATCCCCGCAAGCTGGACCGGAAACTGTGTTCCAAGGATATCTGCGGGCTTTACTTTGCAGGACAGATCAACGGCACTTCCGGTTATGAAGAGGCGGCAGTACAGGGTTTCCTGGCCGGGGTCAACGCGGCATCCACTGTTCTCGGTCGCCCGGGACTGGTGTTGAAACGGGATGAGGCCTACGCGGGGGTGCTGGCGGACGACCTGGTAACCGTGGGCGTGGATGAACCGTACCGGATGTTCACGTCGCGGGCGGAATACCGGTTGCTGCTGAGCCACCATACGGCGGACCGGCGGCTGATGGGGTATGGCCGGGATCTGGGGCTGATACCGGATGCGGTGTACAGGAATATGGCGGATAAATACGCTGCAATCGACGGATATTGTGAACGTGCCGGAACGGTTTCTCTGAAAGAAGCATTTCAATCGCTGGACTGGGCGGAATCACTGGGGGTGGATACCGGCATGGTACCGACATTGGAAAAACTGCTCAGACGGCCGGAAATTTCCCTTGAGCACTTGCAGCCGTTCCTGAAACCGGAATGGACACCGGCTTATCCGGAGCAGGTGGAGATCCGTATCCGGTATGCCGGCTATGTAGAGCGGGAACGGGCGAAAATGGAGCGAATGAAACGACGGCAGGAGATGCCGATTCCGCCAGCATTCTCATACGATCTGCCGGGACTTTCCAGGGAAGTCCGCGAAAAGCTGGAACAGATTCGACCGGACAGTCTCGATCAGGCATCCCGTGTGCCGGGCGTAACTCCCGCCGCACTGGCGATTATTCAGGCCTGGATAGAAAAACAAGAAAAGAAATAAGAAATGCCAGATGTTCCACGTGGAACATTGTGGAAACATGCCCTTGAAACCGGGATTTTCCGGCTTCCCATCATCCATATCACTGTGATAGAGTTATCCGCATGGGAAAAGTAATTGCGATTGCAAACCAAAAAGGCGGCGTGGGAAAGACCACCACGGCAATCAATCTGGCGGCTTCTCTGGCGGTTGCCGAGCGACGTGTATTGCTGTTGGACTTTGACCCTCAGTCCAACACCACCAGCGGAATCGGCATTGATCGGGAAGACGAGCAGAGCAATATTTACCAGGCGCTTTCCGGAGATGTCCCGCTCTCATCCTGTGTCAAGGATACGGCGCTGGAGTGGCTGCAGGTCGTGCCGGCTCATCGCAACCTTGCGGGGGCTGAAATTGAGCTGGTCTCCCAGATCGGACGGGAGTTCTTCCTCCGTAATCTGCTTCAGGAGATCCGCGAGAAATACGATTATCTGCTGATTGACTGCCCTCCGTCATTGGGGTTGTTAACCGTCAATGCGCTGGTGGCGGCCGATTCTGTACTGATCCCCATCCAGTGCGAATATTTCGCGCTGGAGGGAGTCAGTGATCTGGTGCGGACCGTTCAGATGATCCGCAGCAGTGTGAATCCGGGACTGGAGCTGGAAGGCGCCCTGTTGACCATGTACGATGAACGGACAAACCTTTCCCAGCAGGTCGTAGAGGAAATTCGCGGTTTCTTCAAGGACCAGGTCTTCGATACCGTTATTCCCCGCAATGTCAGGCTGGGAGAGGCGCCCAGTTTCGGTAAACCGGTATTGCTCTATGAAATCAAATCCAAAGGGGCACAGTCCTATTTGAAACTGGCGAAGGAGTTGATGGCGCATGAAGCGAAAAGCGTTGGGTAAGGGTATCCAATCCCTCATCCCGGAGGCACCACCCGGAGAAAAGCTCACGGAAGTTGATATTACAAGGATTTCCCCCTCTCCATTCCAGCCACGACGTCACTTCGACAAGGAAAAGCTGGAAGAACTGGCGGCGTCCATCCAATCTTCCGGAATCATTCAACCGGTGGTTCTGGCAAAAGAGACGGACGGCCGATACACACTGATTGCAGGAGAACGGAGGTGGCGCGCAGCGCAGTTGGCCGGCCTTCACCGGATTCCGGCTGTTATCCGTTCATTACCCGAAGAAAAAAAGGCCGAATATGCGTTGATTGAGAATATCCAGCGGCAGGACCTGAACCCTGTGGAAGAGGCGATGGCCTATCGGACCCTGCTGGAAAAATTTCAATTGACGCAGGAAGAACTGGCCGGACGGCTGGGCAAGAAGCGGCCCAGTATTGCAAACCTGTTGAGGATTCTCAAGCTACCGGAATCCGTACAGGGGAGTATTGAAGATGGCAGATTAAGCCTGGGACACGCAAAGGTGTTGTCGGCTCTCGATGATCCGGAGCTGATTTTGCAACTGGCCCGGGAAGTGGAAGTACGCGGGCTAACAGTGCGGGGGCTGGAAAAACGAATCAGGCAACCCCGGCGTTCCAAGCGAAGTCCGGAACCGGATATCTTTTTGCAGGACGGCGAAAACCGCCTGACCCGAAAGTTGGGTACGGCTGTGAAGATATCCGGTACGGAGACCCGCGGCACCATAACCATTCGATACCACAGCAAAGAGCAGCTGAACGGGCTCTTTGACATGCTGATGAAGAGGTGATCTCATGAAGGAACATGAAATGAATGGATTTCTGGATCGCGGCACCACATTTAAAGGCGACCTGGCGTTTGAAGATATGTTGCGGATTGATGGCCGTTTTGAGGGTACCATCCGATCGGAAAGTACATTGATTGTCGGTGAAGGGGCGGAGATCATCGGCGAGATTATGGTGGATAATGTGACCATCAATGGACGGGTAGACGGTAAAATACGGGCCAAGTCACGGATACAAATCAACGGGAACGCGAAGGTTTCAGGAGAATTGTATACGCCGGTGCTGGCCATCCAGGAGGGGGCCCTTTTTGACGGCACCGTCCACATGCAGGGAGATGCAAAACCGCCCAAGGCGGATCCGAAAGGAAAGGCCAAGTCGGAATGAGCTGGTTTAAACGCAAGAAAGAGAACATTACCACGGAAGAGTCCGAGCGGGGGAAAATCCCTGCGGGTCTGTGGGTTAAATGTGATCAATGTGCGGAGATTATTTACCGGAAAGAAGTGGATGCATTGGGCATGGTGTGTCCCAAATGTACCTATCATTTTCCGATTCCACCTGAAGATCGCCTCAAACATCTCTTCCAGGAAACGAGCTACACGCCACTGTTCCGGGAAGTCCAGCCTGAGGATCCGCTGGGGTTCAGTGCAGCAAAAGCATACCGGGATCAACTGAAGCGGATGACCAAGAAGGGTAAAGTGGACGAGGCGGTTGTTGTTGTGGAAGGTCAACTGGATGAACAACCCGTTGTGGTCGGGGTAATGGACTTCGGTTATTTGGGCGGGAGTATGGGATCCGTGGTTGGCGAAAAGCTGACACTGGCCGTTGAGCATGCTCTTGAGAAACGCATGCCGTTGATTATCTTTTCCTGCTCCGGAGGAGCCCGAATGATGGAAGGGGCGCTTTCGTTGATGCAAATGGCCAAAATCAGTGCAGCCCTGGCCCGTCTGGAACAGGCCCGGTTGCCGTTCATTTCTGTTCTGACACATCCCACGACGGGTGGCGTGACGGCCAGTTTCGCCATGCTGGGAGATGTGAACATTGCTGAACCGGGAGCACTGATCGGATTTGCCGGCCCCCGTGTGATTCAACAGACAATCAAGGCGGATCTGCCCAAAGGATTTCAGCGTTCCGAGTTTCTGCTGGAGCATGGCATGGTAGATCGTGTGGTACCCCGCAACGGGATCCGGCAGGAGTTGATCACGCTGATTCATCTTCTTCATGACTGAACAGACACCGTTGACGTATCCGGAAGCCCTGCATTATCTTTCCGGGTTTGAGCAATCCGCGATCAAGCTGGGTCTTCAACGGATCGAAGCCCTTCTGGATCATATCGGAAACCCACAGTCCTGCATTCCGGCGGTCCATATTGCGGGCACCAATGGCAAAGGTTCGGTCGCTGCATTTCTGGATGCGATGCTGGCCGGCCGGAATCATCTGGTGGGACGGTATGTGTCCCCTCATCTGGTTTCTCCCCGCGAACGGATTCTGGTGGGGGGATTGCCGATTACGAGACCCTGGTTTGCGGCCCTGATGAGTTACATGAAAGACCATGTTTCCGCGATGGAAGTCCGGCCGTCCTACTTTGAACTGATGACGGCGGCCGCTTTCCATGCTTTTCGTTTCCTGGAAGTGGACTGGGCGGTTGTGGAAACCGGTCTCGGTGGTCGTCTGGACGCAACCAATACCATTCATCCCGGTTTGACGATTATTACATCTATTTCTGCGGATCATACCCAGATGTTGGGAAACTCAATCGCATCCATTGCGCGGGAAAAAGCGGGGATCCTGAAGCCGGGGGTCCCGGTGGTTACGTGGCGGGAAGAAGAAGCATATCCGGTAATCGAAATTGCCGCAAAAAAAGTCAGTGCACCTGTCATTGCAATAGACAGTGAAACGGTGTCCATTTCGCAGGATCGATATCCGAAGGTTACGGTACAAAGTTCGAATGGGGTGCTTTCGGCCGTATCGCCGCTGGCGGGCAGACATCAGGGATACAATCTCGCGCTTGCCATGGCAGGGTTTCATCATTTGACCGGTGTGACGGGGGATTTATCCGATTGTTTGAAGGAACTGAATTGGCCGGGCCGACTGGAAGTGCTGTCTACAACACCCCCTGTAACGTTGGATGGCGCGCACAACGAACGGGGAATCTCCGCTTTTCTGAACGCAATCGGCCCGGTTGACCGGGATGCGCTTCTGGTTTTCGGATGTATGCGGGACAAGGGAATCCCTGAGATGTACGGGCCGCTGCGTGACCATTTCAGTCGGAGGATCCTTACGGCCGGCAGCTATCATCGATTCATGCAGGCGGAAGACTATCAGAAAGTGCTCGGGTTTTCAGAACCGTTTGTCCCAGTTGATCAGTTGACCGGGCATTTCAGCGACGCATCTCATGTGTACGTTTGTGGTTCGCTTCACCTGGTTGGGGACGTAATCCGGGAGATGTACCGGGAAGCTTCATTTCGGGAGGTCTTACTTGAAAAGACATTTTATACTCATTTGTTTGATGCTGATCCCGCTTAGCGCATGTTTCCGTGCACCACGTCCTGAAATCCGGACAGAATCTCCGCGGGAGTTGAAATCCGGCGGGTGGGTCCCCATCGAGCAGGGAATGGCCTCCTGGTATGGGCGGAAATTTCACGGTCGGCTGACCGCCAATGGAGAGCGGTATGATATGTACGGCATATCCGCCGCCCACAAGACACTCCCGCTGGGAACATGGGTAATGGTTCGAAATGAGTCCAACGGGAAGACGTTGAAAGTCCGGATCAACGACAGGGGACCATTTGTTCACGGACGCATCATTGATTTGTCATACGGAGCTGCCCGCAAACTGGACATGGTGGACCAGGGCGTAGTTCCCGTAACACTGTATGCCCAGAGGAAACCTCGTGCAGCCTGTTATGCTGCACAGGTGGGGGCTTTTTCCGTTCGGGACAATGCCCGTAATTTTGCGGATGACATTCGCCGTCGGTTTGATGTGCCTACGACCATTGTCTACCGGATGGGTTTATACAAGGTGCTGGTCGGCCGATTTTCGTCCGAGCAGGATGCGCAGGCGGAGGGGCGGAAGCTGGATATGGATTTCTTCGTTGTGTCCTGTGATTGACTTGGAAGCGGTTCACACCCTATAATGATGCGGCCAACAACAGTCGCGGGCCGACCGGACCACTTGACCCTCGCGCTCCGGCACATTTCCGCAACATAAGTGGAGGACAAAAGATGACCAAATATCTGTTTACATCCGAATCGGTGACCGAAGGACACCCGGACAAGATTGCCGATCAGATTTCGGATGCCATTCTGGATGCCGTTCTGATGGACGATACCCAGAGCCGGGTCGCGTGTGAGACGCTGGTAACCACAGGCCTGATCCTGATTGCCGGGGAAATTACCACGAAGACCTATGTGGACTTTCCCAAGGTGGCACGGGAAACGGTACGGGATATCGGATATACCCGGGCCAAGTTCGGGTTCGACTGTGACACGTGCGCCGTCATTTCAACCATTGATGAACAGTCGCCGGATATTGCCATGGGTGTCAATCCCGGCGGAGCCGGTGATCAGGGCATGATGTTCGGGTTTGCTGTCAATGAAACCGAAAGTCTCATGCCGCTGCCCATCACGCTGGCGCATCAGCTGACGCGACGACTGGCCGATGTCCGGAAGAAGAAGATTTTGAAGTTTCTCCGGCCGGACGGCAAATCCCAGGTGACCGTCGAATATGAAAACGGCAAACCCAAAAGGGTTGCCACCGTCGTGGTATCGACCCAGCATGCGGATAATGTTGACCATGGCACAATTCGGCAAGAAGTTCTGGAAAATGTTATATTTCCAACAATTCCGGAAGAGCTCCTGGATTCGGACACTGAATACTATGTAAATCCGACGGGCCGTTTTGTGGTGGGTGGACCGCAGGGCGATTGTGGCCTTACCGGGCGCAAGATCATCGTGGATACGTATGGGGGCTATGGGGCTCACGGCGGTGGTGCCTTCTCCGGAAAGGACCCGTCCAAGGTAGACCGTTCCGGCTCCTACATGGCCCGGTATCTGGCGAAGAACGTAGTTGCATCCGGTGTTGCGGAGAAAGCGGAAGTCCAGGTCGCCTATGCGATTGGGGTAGCGGAACCGGTATCTCTGATGGTCAATACGTACGGAACGGGGAAACGACCGGATGCCGAACTGGCTGATTTGATCCGAAAACATGTGGACCTGACACCCGCGGGCATTATGGAACGACTGCAGCTGCGTCGGCCCATTTACCGTCAAACCGCCGCGTACGGTCATTTCGGCAGAGACGGGGATGCTTTCACCTGGGAACATACAGATCTGAAGGGGATTTTCGGCTGATTGTCAGGCAGTGACATTCCAGAAGACAGAGTAGAAAAAAGCGGGGCAGATGCCCCGCTTTTTTTATCGATCGTCTGTTTTTCGTGGTGACTGGGGGCTGCCATGGATAATGCTGCCCCGCACCGCAATGGTGAACGTCCGCTCGGTGTCCGCTGCCTTGAGCTTGATTCGCACCAGGTCATTGAATGTGCCGGCCGGAGCATCCGGCAGGCTGCCCACCCAGATGTGGACCAGGTCGTCACTTTCCCGGACCTGTTCAAATGAAAGTACCTTTCCTTCATACTGGATATCAATACCGGTCAGTGGACCCACATGACTGGTCAACTGGATACGGCGGGTCCTTTTCTGCGCGGGATGAATGCCGTACAGGAACAGAGTGGACGGCTGGATTTCCACGGGCTTTTGCATTTTCACGATCGCATAAAACCGCAAAATCGGATTCTTTGGAGAGTTGGTCGAGACGGAGACGGTGAGGTTTCCCCGTTCCATCAGTTTCATGTCCGGATTCGGCGTCATGGAGAATACAAAGTAGGTTTTGCCATCCGGATCGCGCTCCAGTTCCACTTTCACCGGAAACTGATCCATCGTCGTCCGACTGCCGTCCAGTTTAACGTCCTTGATTTCCAGCGGAATGTCCATGTTGTTTTCAATCAGGACCTTCTTGATTTCCAACTTTCCCGGCATGGCATCACGGAAATAAAGGCTGGTAGTGGCCGGTTTCAGGTCGGATTGAACGGTGGCTTGCAGTGAGATGCGGATCACCTCAGATCCGACAGAGTTTGAATAGACCCGGATACTCTTGGAAACGGCGCCGTTGAAGGTGCCGGTGTGAAAGAAAGCCTTGATTTCGCCGGATTCTCCCGGCTGATATGCCGTCTTTTCCAAAGCGGCTGTGGTGCATCCTCACCCGGGTTTGACTTTCTCGATTTCCAGTACGGCGTCTCCTGTGTTGGTAAACCGGAAGACGGCCTCAACCTTCTGGCCGGGGTCGACTTTGCCCAGGTCTACGACTTCCGATTCAAACGTGAGTTTGGGGCCTCCGGCAAAGGCGGTTGTTGCAGCCAGAGCCAGAACGGCCAACCAGATTCGCATGTGCATAATGCCTCCTGTCAATTTCAACCTTCAATTCCTACCACAGTTAGAGACGTCTGTCCACCGGCTTCAGTTCCATGGAACGTAGTTCCGGGTCCAGTTGTACCCGCTCAACCTCCAGGATCTGTCCCATATGAATGGTATTGCCATGGCGTCCTTCCAGCGTAAGTCCGGAGGCAGACAGCGAATAGTGATCCTGCAGGCGCCCGAGCGGGATCATGCCGTCCACAAACCATCCTTCCAGTTCCACAAATACGCCGTGTTCGGTGAGACCGGAAACACGTCCGGAAAACCGTTTCAGTCCCATTTCACGGATCCGGTCCAGAATGAGCATATCGGACAGATCCAGCTCGGCATGAAAAGCCCCGGTTTCGCGGAATGAACTCTGGTCTGCAATGGCGTCCAGGGTTCCGGTTGCGTATGGCTTTGGCGTTCGTCGCAACCAGGATTTGACGATCCGGTGCACGACCAGATCCGGATAACGGCGGATGGGGGAGGTGAAGTGCAGATAGCGGCTGGTCCCGAGTCCGAAATGGTGTTCCGGGGATACACTGTAACGGGCCCGTCCCATCAGCCGCAACACCAGGTAATGAAGCTGCGGGTCTGTCAGTTGATTGATGAAATCGGCCGGCCGGTCACCGGGCGGTTTCAGTCCGTGTTCATCCGCAATCCGATTCAGTCGGTCTCTCAGTTCTTCTCCGGGATCCGGGTGTATCCGATAGATGGCCGGAATTCCGCGGGATGCCAGCTGTTGGCCGACATATTCATTGGCCAGGAGCATGCATTCCTCCACGATTTGTTCCGCGATGCCGCTCTCTTCACCGGCCACCCGGCTCAAATGCCCCCCTTCTGTCAATGTCAGCAGCGGTTTGGTGATGGAGAGGAAAATCGAACCTCTTTCCCTGCGAAGTCTGCGTCGGTGGTTCGCCAGGCGTTCCAGCAGCTTCAGCCGACTCCCCAATGATTGCTCCCATGGTTCGTTCTCAGATTCCCCGTCAAACCAGTTGTTGACATGGTCATACCGCAGCCGGAACTGACTCCGGATAATGGAAGTCTCAATCACCCCATGTCGAACATTGAGCTGTTTGTCCAGTTGAAACCGGACCGATACCGCAAGGCGTGGCTCTTCCGGCTTGAGGCTGCACCGATCGGAAGACAGCAGATCGGGCAGCATGGGGAGTGTACGCCCCGGCATATAGACGGATACGCCGCGCAGAAAAGCCTGTCTGTCCAATTCATGTCCCTGTGGAACATGTGCGGAGACATCGGCGATGTGAACCCCCAGTTCCCATCCGCCCGGAACGGGTTCCAGAGACAGTGCATCGTCAAAATCCTTGGCATCCGGTCCGTCAATCGTGAAGGTAACCAGGTCCTGCAGGTCATGACGGTGTCGATATTCCTCCTGTGGAACATCTGCCGGAGGCTGGTCGGGCCATCGGGCAAACAGGTTGTGACGGTAAATGCAGATGTCCGACGCATCTGCTACAGACCCTTTGAACCGATAGAGCAGTTGCGGATTACGTCCGGTGACAATCTCCACGACTTCCCCGGAGCCCTTGCCCCCGTGTAACCGAATGCGCCGGCGCCGCCCGCCTGCGGGGGTTACCATGTTTCTGTGAAGCCGACCCCACACACGTGAGCGACTTCTTTGTTCCACACCCGTAATCCAGGCGGTACCATCCGGATCGGTTGCCACGGCAACCCGGTCTCCTTCCACAAACCGTCCACCCATACCCGAAGGGACCCGCAGGGGCTGCTTCTTTCCCCGTCGGCTGTTCCGGGCGTACAGACCGCCTCTGCCACCAGAAACCGGAACCGTTCTGAAGTCCCGGGCGGGAAATCCCGGATGGGAAGCGTTGTTTCGACTGCCGACGAACCCGTATGTTCCGTCCGGTTGCCGGATCACCTGTCCCTGCCGGGCCATGTCCTGAAGAACGGACCGGAGAAAAGAACGTTCCGATGCGGGGAGCTTCAACACCTTCATCAGGCGCTTGATTCCGACCGGAGATTGCTGTTGTTTCAGGTACGAAAAAATTTCCTGTTGTATCAGTTCCATGCTTGACTTCACTCCTTCCCGTGGCTATGATTATACGCGGCGTTCGAGAGGATGCTCAAGTGGTGGAATTGGCAGACACGCACGGTTCAGGTCCGTGTGGGAGGTAATCCCATGGGGGTTCGAGTCCCCCCTTGAGCACCATTTCTTTTATCTACGGAATGGCACCCTGGAGTCAGCATGCCCGATCTCATTGGCGTCAAATTCCCGAAAACCGGGAAATTCGCTTTTTACCTTCGGAACGACCTCACATTCAATCCAGGTGATTTGTGTATAGTTGAAACCGAGCGGGGGTTGGAAATGGGAACTGTCCTGATTCCCAACCGGGAAGTGGATCAGTCGCCAGACAACGTCAAGTCGGTTGTTCGGCATGCATCAGAGGATGATATGCGGATTAAGGAAGAACTGGAACAATTGGAAGAGGAAGCCATGGCGTACTGTCGCCAGCGGATCAGTCACCGTAACATGGATATGAAACTGGTGGCGGTGGATTTTACGCTGGACCGCTCCAAGGCGATCTTCTATTTCACAGCGGACGGACGCATTGATTTCCGCGAGCTGGTGAAAGACCTGGCTCATCGTTTCCATCTTCGCATCGAAATGCGCCAGATCGGTGTTCGCGACGAGGCCAAAATGCTGGGAGGGATCGGCATTTGCGGACAGGAATTGTGTTGTGCACGGTTTCTGAACCGGTTTGACCCCGTCTCCATCAAGATGGCCAAGGCCCAGAACCTGGTACTGAACCCAAGCAAGATTTCCGGTTCCTGTGGCCGTCTGATGTGTTGTATCAATTACGAATGCGATATGGAAAACAACTGCAAACAGGGGTGCAGGGAAGATCGGAATAACCGCAGCGAAAGGAACGACCGTCCCGTTTCCTGATGCAGGCCTCTCGGAAGAACCGAAAAATCCATATTCGGACCCTGAACGCAAACCATAGATTCTTTCTCCCCGAAGACCATACTTCCTGCCAGAACAGCCGGACAATCCGTTGAAGATTCACGGCGTTTCCCGAATTTGCCACCCAAAGGCCATTTGATTCAATGCTTTGCAATTCTATTGCATTTCCCCATGCCTTGGTCTATAATGCCCTCAACAACCCACTGGCTGCACATGAGCAAGGAGACTGCATGGCCAACAGGAAATTGATCCGTCCAAATCTAAAAGAAATCAAGGAGAAGATGGGAACCGAGACCTCTTCACGGGGTGAACACGGTCGACAGGGACCGCCCATCGGTGCTGATCAGCCGTTGCTGAATCATCCGCTCCTGACCACCGCCCGCCGGAAGCAGGCGCCTCCCGAGCAGACATATGCAGAGAATTTCTACTATCTGAAGCAGATGACGGGAAAGACCGTTATGGTCATTGTCATGGAGGATGGGGAGGAAATCCGGGGCATTATCGAATGGTATGACAAGAACTGTCTGAAAGTAAACCGGTTGAAGGATGCCAACCTGTTGATCATGAAGTCCAAGATTAAATATATGTACAAGCAGGAAGAAGAATCACGGTCTGCCAAGCGGAAAACGCGCCGGCCCCACAGGCCGGATACCGGACGGGACCAGAAAAACGACACCGGTTCCGACTCGGATTCCTGATCTGAATCGCTGATATGGTCGAGAGCCGAAAACCCCGCCTTGCCTTTACGCTGGGCGATCCTTCAGGAATCGGCCCCGAGTTGTTTGCGCGTTCCCTGTCCCATATCCAGTCTGTTTGCCGGCCACTGGTGGTGACCCATCCCCGCTTGCTGGAGCGGGCGTTGACGCTATTCCACAGAGGAAGCCGACCGGAACTTGACCTGGTTTCCGTTGAAGAACCCATGTCCGTTGAGCCGGGAACCACTGTGCCTGAAAACGGGCGGTTTGTCGTCGCGGCGATCCGTAAAAGTGTTGCATCCTGCATGCGGGGAGATGCAGCTGCGCTGATAACCGGTCCCATCAGCAAGAAAGCCATGGCGCTGGCCGGTTTGTCATATCCCGGACATACGGAAATGCTGCAGGAAATGACGGGTTCTGAACGGACCATGATGCTGTTTGCAGCATCGGCGTTTTCCGTTGTTCTGCACACCATCCACGTTCCCCTGCAATCCGTCATGGCCGAAGTGGTGCGGGAACCGCTGGTCAGTCGGATGCGATTTGCCTGGACCCGCTTTCGGGCGCTGACCGGAATTACAGCGGACATGCGGGTGTGCGGTCTCAATCCCCATGCCGGCGAACAGGGGCGGTTGGGGTCGGAAGACGAAGAGATCCGGTTGGCCGTTGATGAACTGGTTGCAGAGGGGATTCCGGTGAGCGGTCCATTTCCGGCAGATACGCTGTTTGGCCGGGTTCCACGGGACGGATCGGTGCTGGTGTATGCGATGTATCATGATCAGGGACTGATTCCCATCAAGACCATGGACCCTGCCGGGTGTGTTAACATCACCCTGGGACTGCCTTTTATCCGGGCTTCTGTCAGTCATGGCACGGCATTCGATATCGCCTGGCAAGGGCGGGCGGATACCCGTAATTTTGAGGAAACTGTAAGGACAACGATACGACTTCTGGGGAGGAAAGAATGAAACAGCTGGTAACGGGAATCCTGCTGGCGGCCATGGTTGGTTGCCTGGGAGGACGGCTCTATTTTGACAAACCCACCCGCTATGACATCAAACTGTCCATGCTGAAAATGAAGAAACACTATGAACTGATTCAGCAATGGCTGGACGGGGGCCATCCCGAACAGGATCTGACGGATTCGGTTAACCAGCTTCAGGTGGAAGCTGCTTTTCTGCTGGAACGGCTTCCGGACCGTAATCCGGTGATCTGGCAGGAGACCATAAGGGAAATGCAGCAGACGTTGAATTTTATGGAAGACAGTGTGGCAGATGAACAACGGGACCGCGTGGCATACCATTTCCGGAATTTGCGCGGTACCTGCACCGACTGTCATGTCCGGTATCGGATTGGCTTTAACTTCTGAATCAGATCAACGGAGTTGACAGATGACAGCGCGTGGCGTGGAACCATTACTGGATGCGCTCAAACAGCATCCATGGGTGGAGCATTATCATCATATTCCTGCCCGAACGGCACGCTACGAGCCGTTGCCGGATACGCTGGCACCCCAACTGGTTCGGGGCCTGCAGGTGATGGGCATTGACCGGCTGTATGTTCATCAGGCGTCGGCCTGCCGGCTTGCGGAATCCGGAAAAAACACGGTGGTGGTCACCCCGACCGCATCCGGCAAAACGTTGTGTTATAACCTCCCGGTATTGAATCGCCTGGCTGCGGATCCGGACGCCCGCGCATTCTATCTGTTTCCCACAAAGGCGCTTTCACGGGACCAGCTGGCGGGCCTGCTTGAGTTGGCGGAACATGCCGACATGCCGGTAAAGTGTGATGTCTACGATGGAGATACGCCGTCCGATACGCGACAGTCCATCCGGCGGAATGCCCAGATCATGATGACCAATCCCGATATGATTCACCAGGCCATTCTGCCGCATCATCCCAAATGGAAGAAGACACTGGAGAGTCTTCAGTATATTGTGATTGACGAAATGCATACCTATACCGGTGTGTTCGGCAGTCATTTTGCCAACGTCATCCGGCGACTGAAACGGATCTGTTCGTTTTACGGATCCAATCCCACGTTTATCTGCAGTTCGGCCACCATCGCCAACCCGCAGGAACTGGCGGAGTCGTTGTGCGAATCACCGTTTGAACTGGTGACGGAGAGCGGTGCACCCGCTTCGGCCAAACATTTCTTTCTGGTGAACCCACCGGTGGTGAACCGGGACCTGGGTATCCGCAAGAGTTATCTGGACACCGCGGTGCAGTTTGTCAACCTGTTCATCAAGCACCATATTTCGGCCATTGCGTTTGCCCGAACCCGGCTGTCGGTGGAAGTCCTGACCAAGTATCTCCGGGACCGGGCGCCGGTGACCCAGAAGAACCGGATTACAGGTTATCGGGGGGGGTATCTGCCCGGCGAACGGCGCCGGATTGAGAAGGCGGTGCGTAGCGGGGAGCTGCAGTATATCGTTTCCACCAATGCACTGGAGCTGGGCATTGATATCGGGACCCTGCAGGGCAGCGTTCTGGCCGGTTATCCGGGCAGTATCGCCAGTACCCTGCAACAGTCGGGCCGTGCCGGTCGAAAGGAAGGTGACGCGGTATCGGTACTGATTGCATCCAATATGCCGGTGGACCAGTTTATCGTGAATCATCCGGATTACCTGTTCGGCCGTTCTCCGGAGCACGGACGGATCAATCCGGATAATCCCGAAATCCTGTTCAGCCATCTGGCCTGTGCCGCATTTGAGCTTCCGCTGGTGGATGGAGAATCGTTCGGACCGGTGAATCCGGAACCGGCCATGGAACAGATGGCGGACCTGGAACTGGTAAATCATTTTGGTGACAAATGGCACTGGATTGGAGAGAGTTATCCGGCAGCCACGTTTTCGCTTCGGTCGGTGACCAATGAAAATTTCGTGGTGATTGATGTGACGGATCCCGCCAACCGGGTGATTGCGGAAGTGGATTTCACCGCGGCCCATACGACGCTGTATGAACAGGCCATCTATCTGCTGCAGGGCAGCCTGTACCAGGTGGAGAAGCTGGACTATGAAAATCGAAAGGCCTATGTCCGGAATGTCAATGCGGAATACTATACCGATGCGATCGATCATACCCATCTGAACATTCTGACCGTGGAAGCTGCAGTGGAGCACCCCTCCTACCGCATTGCCCGGGGAGATGTCCATGTGTTGACCCGGGTTACCGGATACAAGAAGATCAAGTTCTATACCAGCGAAAATATCGGATACGGCGAGGTTCAGCTGCCCGACCTGCAGATTCACACCCAGGGCTTCTGGGTAACCCTCCCGGAAACGCTGGGCGAGCAGTTGATGATTTCCCGGGCGGACTTTTCTGAAACACTGAGCGGCATGCTGTATGCCATGAAGACGGTCAGTGCCATCCATCTGATGAGCGACGGCAGGGACCTGGGGTCCGCCATGCAGGTGGATGATGCCGTGAGTCCCCAGCAGTTTTCCCTGTTTCTCTACGATGCCTATCCGGGCGGCATCGGTCTCAGTTCGGAACTGTACCGGATCCATGACCGGGTGTTTGCCGGAGCCCGAAATCTGGTCATGGATTGCCGTTGTGAAGGGGGATGCCCCTCCTGTATCGGATCCCGAACCGCCGAAAGCGGAAGCATCAAGAGTCACGTACTGACCCTGTTTACCCTGCTCAGCCATCCCGATGCCTGAACGGCCCGATTGATAAGGGTTTCCATTCGTCTCGGGGTTGCATTCCGGGGGCATTGATCTATAATGCCAAGAAACGAAGAGGAGGCCCCCATGTCCCATTCCAGCGAGTATCAGACGGGATTGAAGGAGTATGGGTGTGATAGCTCGCCTGAACGGGATGAAGACCGTACGGCCCTGACCGAATCATTGTTGCAGAAACTGCCCAAAGTGGAGCTTCACTGCCATCTGGACGGCTCCATGCGGGTAAAGACGGTACTGGAGCTGGCGGAACAACAGAAGGTTCCGTTGCCTTCCGATCATGAAGATGAACTGATCCGGCTTCTACAGCCGGGATTTGATTGCACGTCCCTCGTGGAATATCTGAAGCCCTTTGATATTACGTTGAGCGTGCTGCAGCAGCCCGAAGCTCTGACACGGGCGGCGTATGAACTGATCGAGGATGTCGCGGCTGAAAACGTCCGGTACTTGGAAGTCCGCTATTCACCGATTCTCCACACCAAGAACGATCACAATCTGACCACGATTCTGGATGCGGTACTGGAAGGACTGCGGATGGGAGAGCGGGATTTCGGGGTCCGTACCGGGGTTATCGTTTGCGGAATCCGGAACATTGATCCCAAGTATTCCATGCGGCTGGCTGAACTGTCGGTGGCATACAAAAACAAGGGCGTGGTGGCATTTGATCTGGCCGGTGCGGAAGAGGATTATCCGGCCCGGGAACATCAGGAGGCCTTTCAGCTGGTTCTGAAGAACAATATCAATTCCACGGTACATGCCGGAGAAGCGTACGGGCCTGCCAGTATTCATCAGGCGCTGCGCTACTGCGGATCCCACCGGATCGGTCACGGAACCCGGCTGTTTGAGGACGGCGATCTGTTGAATTATGTGAATGACCACCGGATTCCGCTGGAAATCTGTCTGTCATCCAATATTCAGACCAAGGCGGTACCCCGTTTTGAGGACCATCCGGTCCGGCTTTACTATGACCTGGGCCTTCGCATTACGCTGAACACCGATAACCGGCTGGTTTCCGATACCACATTGACCCGCGAATTCATGATTGCCCATCAATATTACGGCTTCACACTGGACGAAATCAAAGACATCATTATTCAGAGTTTCAAGTCCGCGTTTATCCCGTATCGGGAAAAACGCAAACTCCTGCAGGAGGTTCTGAAGGAACTTGACAATTTCTGAGCCCCGTTTCTTGTGTTACAATTTTCTGATCTTTGCCGTTGCAACACCGTGCGTCATGCAGCGGCTGGCTAATTCAAGGGAGGAATTGTGAAAATCCACGAGTACCAGGCAAAAGCGATTCTCCGGGAATTCGGTGTGAAAACACCGGAGGGGGAAGTCGCAGAGCAACCGGAACAGGCAAAATCCATCGCTGAGAAACTCGGCGGCGGAACGGTAGTGGTCAAAGCTCAGATTCACGCGGGCGGACGCGGCAAGGGTGGCGGTGTCAAACTGGCACACAGTCCGGATGAGGCCGCGAAGATTGCCTCCGACATGATTGGTATGAATCTGGTGACCCATCAGACCGGGCCGGAAGGCAAAGAAGTTCAAAAAGTCCTGGTGGAACAGGGGCTGGATATTGCACAGGAGCTTTATGTCGGCGTCGTGATTGACCGGGCGACCGAAAAGCCGGTTGTGATGGCGTCCGTTGAAGGCGGGGTGGAAATCGAGGAAGTGGCCGCCAGGACACCGGAAAAAATCCTGAAAGAATTCGTGGACGTGGAACAGGGATTAACGCCATTTCAGGCGAGGAAGCTGGCGTTCGGACTGGGATTGAAACCGGCTGTCGTCAAACAGGCGGTACCCTTTTTCATGAACCTGTTCAAGGCCTTCTATGCCAAGGATGCTTCTCTGGCTGAAATCAATCCCCTGATCGTGACCGGTGACGGGCAGGTACTGGCTTTGGACGCCAAGATGAACTTCGATGACAATGCCCTTTACCGTCATCCGGATATCGCAAAACTGCGGGACCTGACCGAAGAAGATGCGTATGAAGTGGAAGCCTCCAAATTTGACCTGAATTTCATCAAGCTGGATGGGAATGTAGGCTGCATGGTCAATGGCGCCGGTCTGGCCATGGCTACCATGGATATCATCAAACTGTCCGGTGCCGAGCCGGCCAACTTCCTGGATGTCGGGGGCGCGGCAAACGCAGAACGGGTGGAAAACGCATTCCGCATCATTCTCTCCGATCCGGCGGTAAAAGGTGTTCTGATCAACATATTCGGCGGCATCGTCCGCTGTGACATGGTGGCTACCGGCATTGTCGAAGCGGCAAAGAAAGTCGGGGTTTCGGTGCCCATCGTTATCCGGCTTCAGGGAACGAATGCGGAACAGGGCGGTGAGATTCTGAAGGCCTCCGGCATGGACTTCACCGTCGCGACAGAATTGAAAGAAGCCGCAGAAAAAGTCGCGGCTGTCATCAGCTGAAGGGAGACGAACATGGCAATACTGGTTAACAGCAATTCAAAGATCGTCGTACAGGGGATGACAGGCAGCGAAGGCCGTTTCCATACCGGCCAGTGTGTTGACTACGGCACCAATGTGGTGGCGGGTGTTACACCGGGCAAAGGCGGTCAGGAAGTGGATGGAATCCCGGTATTCAATACCGTTCAGGAGGCCCGGGACGAGCGGGGCGCGAACGTGTCCCTGATCTTCGTTCCGCCGGCATTTGCAGCGGACGCGATCATGGAAGCCGCGGATGCCGGCATTGAAGTGATTGTCTGTATTACCGAGGGAATTCCCACCATTGACATGATTCATGCCAAGAACTATCTGAGAAACCGGAAATCGCGGTTGATCGGTCCCAACTGCCCGGGTATTATCACTCCGGGGCAGGCCAAGGTGGGCATTATGCCGGGATTTATCCATACGCCCGGCACCATCGGTGTGATCTCCCGAAGCGGCACCCTGACTTATGAAGCGGTCAGTCAGTTGACGGCCCGTGGACTGGGACAGAGTACCTGCATCGGCATTGGCGGTGATCCGGTGATCGGATCTCCATTCATAGATCTGCTTGCGTTGTTCGAACAGGACCCGGATACGGAAGGAATCGTGATGATCGGTGAAATCGGGGGTACCGCTGAAGAAGAGGCCGCCGAATATATCCGTCAGCACGTAACAAAGCCGGTTGTCAGCTTTATTGCGGGACAGACCGCACCGAAAGGTAAACGGATGGGTCATGCCGGGGCAATCATTGCCGGTGGAAAGGGTACCGCTGCCGAAAAGATGGCCGCACTTTCCGCTGCCGGTATCCACGTGGCCAAGAGTCCGGCTGATATCGGAGAAACCATGGTCAAGGCGCTGGGCCGCTGAGCGGTCCCGCCCCAGGGGGTAACACGATACCATGACGAACGAAGACAAGATCGTCAATGAGAAGGCGCTGGAGCGCCGGAAGAAACCCAGCAAGGTCAAGCATACCGTGCGGGTGTACAAGAATCTGTGCAAGGGTTGCGGAATCTGTGTGGATGTCTGTCCCACCGGAACCCTGCAGCTGGAAGACTACAAATTCTCGGTATTCGGGGTGACATCCTCCGTGGATGCCGAGGAGTACTGTATCGGATGCAAAACATGCGAGATGCGATGTCCCGATTTTGCGATCCGTATCGATGAGGAGGACGCATGAGCAGGCAGGGCGTCTATACCGGCAACGAACTGGTGGCACTGGCGGCCCTGGATGCCGGATGCCGCTTCTATGCGGGCTATCCCATTACCCCCAGTTCCGAGGTGATGGAAGTGATGTCCAAGGAAATGCCGCGGATCGGTGGCGCTTTTATCCAGATGGAGGATGAAATTGCCTCCATTGGCGCGGCCATTGGCGCGGCCTGGACAGGTGTCAAGGCCATGACCGCCAGTTCCGGCCCGGGGATTTCGTTGAAGGCCGAACATATCGGTTACGCCTGCATTACCGAAACGCCGCTGGTGATTGTGAACATTATGCGGGGGGGGCCGTCCACAGGCTTTCCGACAGCCACTTCTCAGTCCGACCTGATGCAGGCCAGATGGGGCACGCATGGGGACCATCCCAGCATTACAGTGGTGCCGGGTACCGCTTCTGAAATGTACTATGAAACCATCCGGGCATTCAATCTGGCGGAAACCTACCGTACGCCGGTCATGGTGCTGGGCGATGAAATGCTGGGACACATGAATACCCAGTTGGATCTGCCGGATCCGGCCAGCCTGGAAATCGTGGAACGGAAAATATTTGAGCCCCGGAACGATGAGAAATACCGTCCTTTTGCAATGGATCAGGGCGATGTCCCGCCGATGGGGGCATTTTTCCAGGGATACCGGTTCCACCTGACCGGTCTCAATCACAATGAGTTCGGCTACCCCACCATTGAGCCGGGGATGATCCAGCGGCAGCAGGAACGGATGATGGGAAAGGTGAGCCGGAATGCGGACAGGATCTTCAAGAATGAACACCTGAACACCAAAGATGCAACCGTGCTGGTGGTGTCCGTTGGTTCAACCGGTTCCGCAGCGAAGCAGGCGGTTCAGGATCTGGCAGCGGACGGGGTGAAGGCGGATCTGTTCCGACCCATCACTCTCTGGCCTTTCCCGGACAACGATCTGGATGCATTGATCGGGAACGGGAAAATTCAGTCTATCCTGGTTCCGGAAGCCAACCTGGGACAGCTGGTTTGGGAAGTGGAACGAATCAACCGGGGACGGCTGCCGATTCATACGCTCCAGAAAGTGGATGGAACACCGGTCACGCCGGAAGAAATTGCACAGCGGATCCGGGAGGTGTACTGATGGCTGCAGTGAAGCATATCAATTTCGAACCTTACCTGCGACAGGACTACCGGAATCTGCAGTGGTGTCCCGGTTGCGGAGACGGGGCCATTCTCCAGGCGTTTCTGAGGGCGGTCCACGAGCTGGGAATTTCGCAGGATGACATGGCGGTGGTGTCCGGTATCGGATGTTCCGGTCGGATCAGCGGCTATATCGATTTCAATACGATGCATACGACACACGGACGGCCGGTGACGTTTGCAACCGGGATCAAGCTGGCCCGTCCGGACAAGCATGTGGTGGTATTCGGCGGAGATGGTGACCAGACGGCGATCGGAGGCAACCACTTTATCCATGCCTGTCGGCGCAACATCGATATGACCATTGTGGTAATCAACAACAATGTGTACGGTATGACAGGCGGGCAGTATTCGCCAACCACGCCGGACCAGTTCAAGACGCAGACCACTCCGTATGGCAATGTGGACAACACGTTTGATGTGGTGGAACTGGCCATGGGAGCAGGTGCCAGCTATGTGGCACGGGAATCCGTGCTGAAACCGGTGGCGTTGACCCGTTTTTTCAAGAAGGCACTCCAGCACAAGGGCGTGGCGGTCGTGGAAGTGTTGTCCAACTGTCACATCAACCTGGGCAGACGAAACAGAATGAAGTCCCCCCATGCCGTTCTCAGCTGGATCAAGGAAAATACCATGACGTTGGCTCAGGCGGAAAAGAAGAGCGAAGAGGAACGACAGGGCAAGGTGCTGGTTGGGGAATTTCGGGAAATGGACAAACCGGAGTTCACCGAACAGTACTACAAGTTGGCCAAACAGTTGCAAAATAAGAAGTAGGGGGCGTCATGTCTTTTCATTACGAAGCCCGGTTTGCGGCGATCGGCGGTCAGGGAATTATTACCGCGGGGACATTCCTGGCAACCGCGGCTACCATGGAAGGGATGATCGCGGCCCAGAGTCCGACCTATACATCCCAGGTCCGTGGCGGTCCCACCAAGGTTGACGTCATTATCAGCGACAGGGAAATTCTGTTTCCCAAAGGAAATCAACTGGATCTGTTTCTGGCAATGGCACAGCGACCGTATGACCTCTACTATACGGACATGAAAGAAGATGCCCTGATTATTGTGGAGGAAAATCTGGTCAGCAATATCCATGATGACGGACATCGGGTCATCAAGCTGCCGATTATTGAACTGGCAGAGAAAGAAATCGGTTTGAACGTCACTACGTCTGTGATTGCTACCGGTGCGGTAGTGGCATTGACGGAGATTGTCAAACCGGAAACCATGCAGCGGGCCATTCTGAGCCGGGTTCCCAAAGGAACGGAAGCCGTCAACATGCGGGCATTCCAGGTCGGTTTGGACGTGGCGAAATCTTTCCGATAACAGCGACTGAGGAGGTCGATTCATGAGCGAGCGAACACTGGCGATCATCAAACCGGATGCGGTTTCAAGCGGCCATACAGGTCCGATCATCCAGGCAATTGAAGACAAGGGATTTTCTGTCAAAGGGATGAAAAAGATCCGAATGAACAAAGAGCAGGCAGAAGGGTTTTATTTCGTTCACCGGGAAAGACCCTTCTTTGAAAGCCTGACCACGTTCATGTCGGAAGGACCCATTGTGGTGCTGGTGTTGGAGAAGGACAATGCTATTGCAGACTGGCGGGCACTGATGGGTGCCACCAATCCGGCTGATGCAGCCGATGGGACCGTTCGAAAACGGTTTGCGGAAAACATCGAACGGAATGCGGTGCACGGTTCAGACAGCCCGGAATCGGCTTCAATCGAAATTCCCTATTTCTTCAGTGTCATTGAACTGACTTAAGCAAAATAACCCGGGGGCACAGCCCCCGGTTCTTCAATTCAACGGAACAACTCATGGAACGGCTCAAGGCACTCGTGCCCCATCTGCTGCATGTCAAGAAACCCGCCCAGTATCTCGGGGGCGAAGTGCATGCGGTTCAAAAGGACATGACCGGAAAGCTGCGGATCGCACTGGCTTTTCCGGACTTGTACGAAATCGGGATGTCATACGGCGGCCTTCAGATCCTGTATCACCTGATCAACCGGGAAACTGATTTCTATGCGGAACGGGTGTTCGCCCCCTGGCCGGATATGGAACGCCTGCTGCGCGAAACCGGTACACCCCTGTTCACACTGGAAACCCATACCCCCGTGGGAGAAATGGATATTCTGGGATTCACGCTCCAGTATGAACTGACCGCGACCAATCTGCTCAATATGCTGTCACTGTCGGGCATACCCCTGCGATCCCGTGACCGGACAGGCGGACCCCTGATCCTGGCGGGTGGCCCCTGTTCCGTTAATCCGGAACCGTTGGCTCCATTTGTGGACCTGTTCTACATCGGAGAAGCGGAGGGGGATCTGATTGATCTGCTTTCCGCTGTAAACGAACTGAAAAGGGAAGGTCTCGATCGGGAGCAGATGCTGCGACGGTTGGACGACCGGTTTTCCTTTCTGTATGTGCCGGAACACGCCGCGGTAGAGACTTCACCTGCCTTTTCAGTGGTGACAGCAGATACAACGGTTACAAGAACGTTTCCCGACCATTTCAGACAGGGCGATTTTCCGGATCGCGTGGTGCTGCCAAACGTGTCCGTTGTGTACGACCGTATCCAGCTGGAAATCTCCCGCGGGTGTGATGCCGGATGCCGGTTCTGCCAGGCAGGTATGATTTACCGGCCGGCACGGGAACGGATGCCCGATCATCTCCTGGGGCATGCGGAATCACTGGTTGGATCCAGCGGGCATGATGAAATTTCCCTGTCTTCCCTTAGTGCCTCCGATTATCCCGGCATTGAAGACCTGGTAGGGGCGATGATGGACAGGTTTGAAGATCGCCGGGTGTCCACAGCGCTGCCTTCTTTGCGTGCGGACCGGTTTCAGGAGTCTTTTGCGAAGGATATCAAACGGGTACGTAAAACCGGGTTTACCATTGCGCCGGAAGCCGGAACGCAGCGATTGCGGGATGTTATCAACAAGAATCTGGATGAATCCGATATTCTTTCCGCTGCGCAGCATGCTTTCCGGCACGGCTGGGATCACATCAAGCTGTATTTCATGATCGGTCTTCCGACGGAGACGATGGCGGATGTGGACGCTATCGTGGAATTGACGGAAAAAGTGTCCCGGCTCAGCAAACGGGGCTATGTCGTTCTCAGTGTGTCCACGTTTGTCCCCAAACCCCACACGCCTTTCCAGTGGTCCCGCATGTTGACACAGGATGAGGTTCGGGAACGGCAGGAACGAATCCGAAGACAGATCAGCGGACGAAAAATCCGTCTCCGGTTCCATGACGCCGGACAGTCCATGGTAGAGGGCTGGATCAGCCGCGGTGACCGAAATATGGCGGATGTGATTGAGAGTGCCTTCAGGGAAGGGGCCCGCTTTGACGGGTGGCATGAATACTTTGACCGGGACCGATGGGAACGGGCGGCGAACGCGGTTGGCATTCAGTTGGATGTGTTCTACGAAGATCTGGATATGCAAAAACGTCTTCCATGGGATTTTGTCAATATCGGGGTGGACCGCTCTTATCTGCATCGGGAGTGGGAAAAGGCATGTTCGGGTACAACCACGACGGCCTGCACCAGTCCGGAAAGCTGTTCTTCGTGCAGAGCCTGTTCGCCTGACAGGATTCGCAGGCGATTTGATGAACGGGAAGGAATTCGGAAACTCCTGAAACAACTCCGCGTCGAAGAGCATCAGATGTCCGATGCAGGAGAGGCGGAGCGGTTGTTTTATGCCTTTACCTACCGGAAAGACGGTGTGGCCCGCTATATTTCCCATCTGGATCTGGTGAATGTATTGAATCGGGCTTTCCGTATGGCGACACTTCCCATCTCCTTTACCCGCGGATTCAATCCCCGTCCGGTTCTCCGTTTTGGCCCTGCACTGGAACTGGGAGTGGAGGGAGTTGCCGAACAGTTCATCGGTGAATTTGAGCACCCGCTGCCGGCAGATACACTGAACAGATTGAATGCCGGTTTACCGGATGGCGTGGCAATTTCCCACATGGAACCGGTCAGGATGGAAGAGCGGAAACGGCTGTCCACAGATGCCATACTGGAATATGAAGTGGTATTCACCCGCGATCCGGGCAGTCTGGCAGACTGGTCGGACGCAATTGTGATCAAATCGGGTAAGCGGGGAGATCGCAGCGTTCCACTTGGTGAAGCCGTCCGGTCGGTGGAACAGGAAGGCACAAGGGTCCATGTTCTGCTGAACCACAATCAGCGGGCCGGATCACTTCGGATTTCCGAGGTTGTTCCCGTCCTCTTTCCGGAGGCATCTCCGGAGCATGCTATAATGACCCGGCTGGCCATTCATTACAACGGGGATGACGTATGACAAGGGAAATTATAGTAAATGCAACCAGTCACGAGACCCGTGTCGCGCTGATAGAAAACAATCAGGTGACCGAACTCTTCGTGGAACGCATGTTCGACCGGGGGATAGTAGGGAACATATACAAAGGGCGGGTGACCCGGGTTCTTCCAGGCATGCAATCTGCTTTTGTGGATATCGGCTTTGAACGGGATGCTTTCCTCTACGTGGGAGACATTTCGGAAAATCTGCTGACCATCGGTGATTTTCTCGAGGAAGGGGAGGATCAGCCGGCGGAGGAAGAAGCCCTGATCGGCGGGGACAATCTCCAGATTGAAGACCTGCTGAAAGAGGGTCAGCAGATTCTGGTTCAGGTGGCGAAAGAACCCATCGGATCCAAAGGACCACGTATTACCGCCCACATCAGCCTTCCCGGTCGCTACATTGTCTTTATGCCGACCATCAGCCATATCGGTGTTTCCCGGCGGATTGAAGATCCAAAAGAAAAGGAACGGTTGAAAGACCTGATCCTGTCTCTCAGAACCCCCAACCGGGGGTACATCGTCCGGACCGCGGGAGAGGGGATGGGAAAAGGTGAATTCCAACAGGACTTGAATTTTCTGCATCAACTCTGGCGTGAAATTGTGCAGCGTTCCGAATCCGTTTCCGCACCCTATCTGATTCACGAGGAACTGGGACTGCTGCAGAAGATCATTCGGGATGCGTTTACGGAAGACACAAGCCTGATGCTGGTGGATTCTGAAACCGCTTTTCAGAAATCACTCCAATTCATCGATAAAATCAATCACAACTGGGCGTCCCGTATCCGGCTCTATACCAAGAAACGGCCGATATTTGATCAGTATGATGTGGAAACCCAGCTGGAAGCGGCGTTGAATTCCAAAGTCTGGCTGAAATCCGGTGGATACATCGTGATCAACCAGACCGAGGCTCTGGTCGCCGTGGACGTGAACACGGGCCGTTACATTGGGAAGAAATCTCTGGAAGACACCGTGTTTCGTACCAACATGGAAGCGGTACGGGAGATTGTCCGCCAGATTCGGTTGAGAAACCTGGGCGGCATTATTGTGATCGATTTTATTGACATGGAGGAGGTTGCTCACCGGAAGGCGGTGCTGGAGGAACTGGAAAATGAACTGAAAGCCGACCGATCCCGGTCCAACATCCTGACCATTGATGAAATCGGTCTGGTGGCCATTACACGGAAACGGTCCAAGCAGTCATTGGAAAGGTTTCTTACCGAAATGTGCCCCTACTGTCAGGGGAGCGGCCGAATTCAGTCTATTCCGACCATTGCACTACAGATTCAGCGGGAGATCATGACGCGCCTTACGCCTCATTTTGATCGGGATATCACCGTTCGGGTCAATCCCTATCTTGGAGAATTCCTGAAGCGCGATGAATACGGGATTCTGTCTGAACTGGCTCGGATTTTTTCCATACGGATCAAAATCTCGGAAGATCCCAATCTCCACGTGGAGGAATACAACATTGTCATTAACTGATGGCGATCGTATTGCGCTGGCACTGGGCTCCGGCGGAGCCAGAGGACTGGCCCATATCGGTGTACTGCGGGAACTGCAGGCGCACGGCATCCGGGTGGGGGCCGTTGCCGGCACCTCCATTGGATCGGTGATTGGTGGTTTTTTCGCTGTCGGAAAACTGGACGAAGCGGAAGCGATATACCGCGACATGTCGCTCAATGATGTGATCCGGAAATTCGACCCGGTATTTCCCAGCGCCGGTCTGATCGATGGCCGGAAAATGATCAAGATTGTCAAGGATCTGGTGGAAGAAGCGGATGTGTCCGAAACGGAGATTCCGTTCTATCCGGTGGCGACTGAACTGGATACCGGTCGAACCCGTGTTCTGGATACATGCAGTCTCTGGGAAGCCATTCGGGCGTCCATTTCCATTCCAGGCCTGTTTACGCCGTTTTCGGTGAACGGAAAGTGGATGGTGGACGGTGGACTGACCAATCCGGTTCCGGTTGATGTGCTTCGAGAGCGGCATCCGGAAATGCCCGTACTGGCCGTCAACCTGAACCTGCTACCCCAGCGTTATGATGCGGATGTGGAGGAGCAGGAGGAATCAGATGATGAGAGCCGGTTCTTTGACCGATTTCCGAAGGTCAAGACATTCCTGGAAAACCGAGGCGTGGAGTGGTTCCAGAAGAATGACCGTCCCGGACTGTTTCATGTCCTGAACAAGACGCTGCATATTGTCCAGTATGAAATCGAATGGCGTTCACTGGACCAGAACCCGCCGGATTATCAATTGTCGCCCCAGTTACCCGGCATGATGTTCTACGATTTTCACAAGGCAGAACATGCAATTGAAGAAGGTCGGCGGGTCACCCGGGAGTGGCTCAGCGGATCGCATACGTAAATCCCAGATCGGTAATTACGCGGGTACCGAGGATTTCCGAGGATAGGCCATACTCGTCTCCGGCACGAACCCAGACCGCACGGCTATCCGCCTCAATCCGGAAGAAGAGTTTCAAGTCATTCCCCTTGAACGGGGTCAATTCGGTCTTGAGTTGTTGCAGGCTCTCTATCGAGCGGACATGAATCGTGATGGAAGCCGCCCCACCCCGGACAAAATCATTGAAATCATGCAGTTCATCCAGTAGAAGGGACGGCCGTCCCCGGTTCAGATCCAGTTTGCCGGCTACAAACACCCGATTACCCTCCTGCAGTTTGTCCACCAGATCGGGGATGGCTTCCCCCCGTCCGTTGGATTCGCCGGGAAACTTGGAGGCAAACACCACCACCTGAACCCGTCCCTCCAGATCTTCCAGTGAGAAGGTGGCCATTTTGCGACCACGCCTGTCCTGACGGTACTGAACCGAGCGGATCATTCCCCCGATCACCACGGGTACCGGATCGCGATGCATTTCCTCCACTTCGGATTCTTCCATCAGCTGACGGACGCCGCCGGTGCTTAATGTGGAAAAACGCCTCAATTCGGAAGCGACTTCATCCAGTGGATGTCCGGACGCGTAGTATCCCAGAACTTCCACCTCTTTTTCCAGGAGTTCGAGTTTGTCCCATTCCTCATGTTCAACGGTTTCTTCCGGCTCATCCGGCAGATCATCAAAAAGAGAACGAAGGCCCATTTTTCGTTCTTCACTCTTCTGGGCGGCAAACCGCATCGCCACTTCCAGTGTTTCGCACAGGTGCCGGCGCGCATCACCGAATGCGTCAAAAGCACCTGCCATAATCAGTGATTCCACTACTTTCCGGTTTACTTTTCTGGTGTCCACACGGGTGAGAAAATCATCAAAACTCTGGTAGGGGCCATCGGTATTCCGTTCTTCGATAATGGCTTCAATGGCCGATGACCCCACGCCTTTCACGGCGCCCAGTCCGAACAGAATACTATCTTCCACAATGGTGAAGCTGGGGCCACTTCGGAGGATATCGGGCGGCATCAATTGAATCCCCATCCGTTCCAGCATGGGTTTGAATTTAAGGATGTCTTCCACTGAAGCGGTACTTTCCTGTTCCAAACGTAGAACGGCAGTGGCGAATTCCACGGGGTAACGGGCTTTCAACCAGGCCGTCTGGTAGGCCAGGATGGCATACGCGGCGGAGTGGGACTTGTTGAATCCGTAGGAAGCAAATCCTTCCATGGTTTCGAACAACTCTTCCGCTTTTTTCCGGTCAAAGCCCTTCTTTTCGGCGCCTTCCAGGAAGATCTTCCGCTGCTTCTCCATGACATCGTGCTTTTTCTTTCCCATGGCTTTCCGAAGGAGATCTGCTTGACCCAGTGTGTATCCGGCGATTTCCACAGCGATCTGCATGACCTGTTCCTGGTAGATGATGATGCCGTATGTTTCTGAAAGAATCCCCTCCAGTTCCGGAAACGGGTATTCGGCGTCTTCCTGGCCATTCCGGCGCCGGATATAGGCATCCAGCATGCCGCTTTGGATCGGTCCCGGCCGGTACATGGCATTGCAGGCGATCAGGTCCTCGATACGGGTGGGCTGGAGCCGTTTCAACAGGTTCTGCATGCCGGCCGATTCAAACTGAAAAATCGCCTGGGTGTCGCCCTGTCGGAAGACCTCAAGCACCTGGTCTTCATCGAAACGGGAAAAGGCGGCCAGTATGGATTCACGCTCGATACCGTGACGGTCGGTGATCAGGTCCAGTGCCACATCAATAATGGAGAGGGTCTTCAGTCCCAGGAAGTCCATTTTCAGCAGGCCGATATTCTCTGCTTCGTCCTTGTCATACTGAACCACGGGTACGGACGATTTGGAATTGGAATCCACAAATACCGGGGCCAGTTCAATGATGGGTTTCGGCGCAATAATTACCCCGGCCGCATGAACGCCCGGGTGCCGGGCCGTACCTTCAATCCGCTCCACATAATCAAACAGCTGCCGGTTCTGCTCGGACGATTCCCGGTACTTGCGCAGATCTTCGCTGTCTGTGAGCGCTGTCTTGATGTCAATATTGAGTCCGGGTGGATACAGCTTCGTTGTCACCCGGTTGGCTTCTTCGGGGGCATAGCCCAGGACCCGGGCCACGTCCTTGATGGCCAGCTTGGCCTTCATCTTGTTGAACGTGACAATCTGGGCAACCTTTTCTTCACCATAGGTCTGTTTGACGTAAGAGATTACCTCTTCCCGGCGGTTCTTGCAGAAGTCAATGTCGATGTCGGGCATGGATGTCCGTTCCGGGTTCAGGAAACGCTCAAAGATCAGACCGTACCGAAGGGGATCCACATCGGTAATCCCCAGACAGAACGCTGCCAGCGATCCCGCCGCCGATCCCCTGCCCGGACCTACCGGGATCTGGTGTTCCCGTGCATACCGGACAAAGTCCCACACGATCAGAAAATAGCCCGAAAACCCCTTCATGGTCAGAACTTCCAGCTCTTTTTCCAACCGTTCTCGGTAGACATCCAGCGGAATGTCTCCCCGCAGTCGCCCCTGGTCTTTCAACCGTTCCAGCCCCTGGTCCGTCAGATATTTCAGATAACTATCCAGATCATGGCCTTCCGGTACCTCGAAATCGGGAAGCATCATGGAACTGGGCAGTTCCACATTACACATATCCGCGACGTGAAGGGTGTTGTCCAGCAATTCCGGAATGTCGCCGAACAACTCGGCCATTTCCTCCCGTGTTTTCAGATAGAACTTTTCCGCTTCGTACCGCATACGCGCCGTGTCATGTTTCTGTTTGTTGGTTTGAATGCACAGCAGCACATCATGGACATCGCTGTCTTCCCGGTGGAGATAGTGAATGTCGTTGGTCGCCACCGCCGGGATATTCAGTTCACGGGACATTTTCAGGATTTCGGGCAACACCTGCTTTTCTTCCGCGATCCCGTGATCCTGCATTTCCAGGAAGAAATGGTCTTTCCCCAGAATGGACTGGAATCGAAGCGCGGACTGTCGGGCTTCCTTCAATTGATGGTTGAGGATCTGTTCCGGAATTTCCCCTTTCAGACAGGCAGACAGGCCGATCAGCCCTTCGCTGTACTGTTCCAGAAGTTCAATGTCAATCCGGGGCTTGTAATAGAATCCGCTGGTGTACCCTTCCGAAACCAGCTTGCACAGGTTCTGATAACCCTGGTTGTTGCGAGCCAGCAGGATCAGGTGGTTCATCCCGGCTGATCCACGGTTCTTTTCCAAACGGCTTCCCTTGGCGACATAGACTTCGCACCCGATGATGGGCTTGATCTGCTGATGGCGCGCCATCCGGTAGAATTCGGCAACGCCGAACATGGACCCATGATCGGTGATGGCGATAGCAGGCATTTCCAGCGACTTGGCCCGGGTCACCAGTTCAGACACACGGGTCAGTCCGTCCAGCAGACTGTATTCGGTGTGGGTATGGAGATGAACAAAACTCATAATCGATATTCCATTCAGGGATGCTGGAGAACGGCGCGCAGCTCTCCCAATGCGTTTTTCAATACCCGGGCGGCGTTATATTCCGCTTTCCCTCCCTTGCGAAGGTACAGGCCGAACGCGTATCGGGTGCCGTCCAGATCGAAAAAGCCCAGTACAATGGCATCGTACGGAGAAGGGCCCGATGTACCGGTTTTGAGATACAGATCAATACCCTCCATGGCGGCCCGACGGCCGGTTCCCTGATCCCACTCAACCGCAAGCCGCATCCCCTCACGGATGGGATTCAGTTGCTTGCCGGTCAATCTAAGGTCCGTTTCGGTCACACTGACCGGCAGTTTTCCGTAGCCGGGGACTTCCAGTTCTGTGAACGGGGTGGGCAGAACCCCGGTCCCATCCCCTGCCAGGGCAGCGGCGGTCATGATCAGCCAGTAGGGCGAAATCTGCGGGGCGTCCAGTCCGATGGAGGCCCGGGCCAGATCCCAGTCATTTTGAATCGGTCCCAGTGTGGCCGGGTGTGCCGTCAGTCCGGACAAAGAGATGGTCTCATCTTTCACGCCGAACCGGTTCATCCATTGACGAATCACCTCGGGCCCCAGCCGCAACCCGGTCTCGGCAAATACCAGGTTGCAGGAACAGGCGAGGCTGTGCGGATAATCCTTCAATTTTCCGTGAGCCGCCCAGTCATAGAAAATCCGGTCGGATACTCGGATCGGTCCGTTACAGGTATAGGGCATCAACCCGATATCGGCGCTATCCAGTACCGCGGCCATGGTGACAATCTTCATGACGGATCCGGCTTCAAAGCGATCGGAAAGCGGGTCCATCCCTTTTCCTACCATGCCGAGCAGGCGGCCGGAACGGGCCAGCAGAAACGATCCGTCCCACTGTTCCATCGAGCGATAGAGAATGCGCTGAATGGCCGGATTCAAATCCGTATGAAACACCTTCAGATGATGGCGATTGGATGGGATGTGATCTATCAGAAACCGGGTTCCCGGCAGCAGCGCATGGAGAGTGTTGTCTTTCAGATCGGCATTGATAACGGAATTAATGACGGGAACGGTCCCGTCAGATCTGGCCTGTTCGAAGAACGGCTCTTTTGCAAGACTTTCCGGTATCTCCTCCAGAGAGCCTTTGTCGAACCGGTACAGGGCGACATAACGGGTGGGGGTCACATTGCGCAAAGACAGATAATCCATCATGACACGGAACCGATCCAATTCCTGGCGTTTCAGGAGGCCGTCCAGCAAGTCGACATATTCTCCCTGAAACAGCTTGCCCGTTTTTTGTGAATCGGGAGCTTCTCCGTTCAGGATCCGATTCAGGTTGTTGATCTCATTCAGCCGTCCGTTCAGGGGAAAGAAAAATGTCCAGTGGGCGGTCTGAACACGGCCTGCAACAACTTTTACGTCCGGCGGCTGTTGAAGCAGAGCCTGACGTGCACGGTAGTGGGTCACGATTCCCGCAATTACCCAGACGATGATCAACAACAGTATGCGTTTCCACCATTTCCCGCCGCTTTTACGCCGGTCAAAGCGATCCCGTCTTCTCATTTCGGCAACACCTCAATTTCATCTCCGATCGCAGCATTCAGCAAACCGGCGGCGGATCGGTTCTTTACGGTAATTTCCAACAGTCCGCGACTGCCCGGAAGCAGAAACGGTCCCTCAGGGCCTTCGGCGAAGTTCCGGCAGTGACGGAAGATGTCCACATTTCCAATTCGAACGGTAACGCGGTTGGCCAGTTCGGAAGAGATGCCGGTTACCATGTTGCCGAACCGGTCAATATGAAAGATTTCAGAACGGTCCGGTGCTGTATGAACGAATCGGATTTCATCTATCCGGGTCAGGCCCTCACACGGTTGCAGAAACCCGGTATCCCCTATGGCAATCCGGGCACCGGCAGGAGCGAAAAGATCCCGCCCGTGAAAGGTGTCGGACAACTGTTCCGGAAACTCCTCGTCCGGCGTAATCCGGTATGCCCGTCCCTCTTCGGCGGTGAAGCTGAGGATGCCGTTGTCCGGCCCCACAAACCACTGGTCACGGAGTCGAACCGCCACCGCCTCCCGATCCGTTCCCACGCCGGGGTCCACGACAGCAATGAACACAGAACCGGCCGGAAACCACTTGTGGGCGGTTTTCAGAAGGAACTGACCCTGACGGATGCCGCCGGGTTCAATCGCGTGAGTCAGATCAATGATCTGACGACGGGTGTGCTGCATACAAACACCTTTCATTTCAGCAACAAACGTATCCTTTAGTCCAAAGTCGGTCAACAATATCAGCATGGTTGATTCACCTTTCTCCGGTATACTCATTGTACCGGAATCCAAACCGATTCGATACCCTTGCGGTCCGCTTATGTGCGGGTGTTTTCCGTTCTAAAGACAATCCCTTTTTGTTATCATACCGGCAGAAGAATCCGATTGGGGAGGTTGAATTGAGCTTTAAACCTTATATTCCTGCGGACCAGAACCTGAAAGAGTTCACGTTCCGTGCCTTGTTTATCGGTGTCATTCTTGCCGCCGTTCTGGGGGCTGCGAATGCATACCTGGGGCTGAAGGCCGGGATGACCATTGCGGCCACCTATCCGGCCGCCGTGCTGGGCATGGCACTGTTGCGCCTGTTCAAGGATAACAACATTCTGGAAGAGAACATTGTGCGAACGGTCGGTTCCATTGGAGAATCGGTAGCGGCAGGAGCAATCTTCACCCTGCCGGCATTCCTGATTTCCGGCGTATGGTCTCCGGAATTTTTCGGATCATTTGCCGGTTACTGGAAATCCACCGTGATCATGCTGGTGGGTGGCATCGTGGGCATCCTGTTCGTCACCCTGCTTCGTCGGGTGATGGTGGAGGATACCTCGCTGCCTTTCCCGGAATCGGTGGCGGCTTCTGAAATTCATAAGGCCGGACGTTCCGGTGTGACCGGGGCCAAATTTCTGTTTTCTGCCATGGGAATCGGCGGACTGATTGAATTCCTGAAGAACTTCGGTGTTCTGAAAGCCAAATGGGAGGCTTTTACCGGCTTTGCCACCAAGGTCATTCCCGGAACCGCGAAAGCGGAAGCGGGCTTCAAGGGGATTTCTTCGGGCGGCGGATTTCTGTTCAAGTCCCCGGCATTGAGTCCGGCGTTTTTCGGTGTGGGATATATCATTGGTCCGGTGCTGGCCGCTTTGAACTTTGCGGGCGGCGTCCTGGCCTGGGGTCTGTTTGTACCGCTGCTCATGCTGGTGCTGGCACCCCAGTACATGCCATTTATTGATGCCGGTACCATGACCTGGGTGGAAGTCTCCAAGAATATTTTTGCCAACATGGTGAAACCGATTGCTATCGGCGGCATGTTGATGGCGGCGGCCTATACTCTGTACGGGATGCGGAAGAGCCTGTTCGCCGGCATCAAGCGCTCCATTGATGACGTGAAGAAGGCCGCAACGGCTGACGCTCCGACAGATCGAACGGACAAAGATCTGAACATCAAATTTGTGTTCGGCGGTCTGGCGGCCCTGTCCGTGGTGACCTTCATTGTTTACTGGTGGTTTATGGATTTTGCCGGAGAGAACCTGATCCCCGCACTGGTGGCGGCTGTCGTGATGATGATTGCCGGCTTCTTCTTTGCAGCGGTATCCGGCTACCTGGTGGGTTTGATCGGTTCCTCCAACAATCCGATTTCCGGTCTGACCATCTCCACACTGGTGGTGGCGGCCATTCTGATGGTGGCTCTCGGCGCCAAGGGTACTCCGGGTATCATTGCTGTGCTGGCTGTGGCCGGTGTCGTCTGTGTGTCGGCCGCTGTGGCCGGGGAGATGCTGCAGGACCTGAAGGTGGGCCATATTCTCGGCGGTACCCCATGGAAAATGCAGGTAGGTGACCTGATCGGCGTGGTGATCAGTGCTGTCGTGATGTGGGTTCCCCTCTTCATTCTGAATGCGGGCGACCTGAAGAAAGCTGCGATCGACGGACATATCGGCGGATTCGGCGGTGATGTGCTGGCGGCTCCCCAGGCGGGCCTGATGGCGCAGCTTTCCAAGGGTATCGTGGGCGGTGAAATGGTATGGCCGTTGATTATTGTCGGAATCATCATGGCCATCGGTTTCATCCTGCTCAGGGTCAAGAGCCCCATGCTGGTATGTGTGGGCATGTATCTTTCATTTGAGACAGTCGCAGCCATCTTTGTGGGCGGCCTGATCCGCTGGGTGATCGATTCCATTATCGAACGTCGCCAGTTGGACGACGATCAGAAATCGGCGGTGGAAAACCGGGGCGTACTCGTGGCATCCGGTCTGATCGCAGGGGAAGCGCTCATGGGGCTGTTGTTTGCCGCACTGGCGTTTATGGAAGTGCCGGTTCCGAACTTGTGGCCGGGATCTCCCTTCCTGGTGAGCATTCTTGTTATGTTTGCATTGGGTTATCTCCTGGTTAAGGTCCCCCTGGGTGCTCTCAAGAAAGCGAATGAGTAAGCATGAAGGAAAGAACCTGCTGGATCTGATACCGGTCCGAAACCAGGACTTCGAAATGGATGGGGAGAAGGTGATTATCCTTCTCCCCAAGTTTCGTTCCAGGTTGGGCAAACGGTTCATTCAGCCCAGGTTGAAAAAGAAATATTT
>DAINNF010000004.1:0-46578 GCA_036736005.1 Acidobacteriota bacterium | reverse complement strand
GCGCCGCCGGTGGCGGATAGTGACCGACATCGGTCACGGCAGCGAGCGCAGGGGAGCCTACGCAGGAGCGGCACATTGCCGTGACGTAGTGGGCGATTCCCCCCGCCTCCACCAAACTACCAGTCCCCAATTATCACACTTGCCCTGTTTCGTTTCCTTGTCTCTGGGCAGGGGAATCGAAGCGGAGCGAGCGCCGCCGAAGAGAAGTCTTCAGTGTAAAATGCTCAGTGTTCAGCAGGAAGCAGAAGAATGTCACCGCAACGGAAACGCATTCCACAGCGATTACACCAACTTCCTGCAGTGGGAGTTCAGCTTCTGAGAAATCGCTTGAACACGAGCAAGTACAGTACACGGCAAGGCGAATCTTCCTTGTGTTGCAACGTACACGAAAACACCACTCCAACTGGGGCCACTTTTCCGCAATATTGTGGGCGATTCCCCCGGTGGACACAAAAAAGCACCCGTTCAATGAGAACGGGTGCCGATTGGTTCACAGTATTCTTCAGATCAGTGAAGCGGCTCAAAGTTGGCAAAATCCGCATGATTCACAATGATCGCCTCGGTCGTCCGCTTCCCGTGATCCCCTTCTTTGGAATGGACGGCGATGATGTGCAGCACCTCGTCAGGCAAACCCATTTCACCGGCAAGTACGGTGCCTGAAAAGGGGTGGCGTAACAACTTACCGTTGTTGCTTTTCATGAAGATCCCCTCTTCCCGTTTATACTCAAGGAGCTTGCCTACGTCATGAAGAATGGCCCCGCTGATGAGAATGTCCATGTCGATCGGCATTTTCTTTCCGTAAACATCAACAAACACCTCTGCCATGGCAATAGCGGCTCGGGTCACACCGCGAACATGGTCCACCATCTTGACAGCACAGTCCGCGATGAGGAGCGTGAACGGCATTTCATAGAGATCATACGAGGTCCAGCCGCCCCGCTTCATGGCTTCTTCAAAGCAACGATAGGTGTTTTCCTTCAGCTTCATGTCCTGAATTCGTTCAATTTCGGGAAACATCTCCCGAATCTTGTCTTTCATGATGACTCCTTGGTCCTGTTCCTGTTCTTATACTTTCCGGTCCACGGGTCCGGTATAGTGATGTTCGGTGGGATGAATCTTCCTCATGGGTTTCATCTTCGTCTGCTCTTCGTGTACGTGCGCCACCAGTCCGGGAATTCTCGCCATGATGAAAAACGCGTTCGCCAGCGCGGTCGGAAAGTCCAGCTCGCAGAGGATGCCGGCCAATGCACCGTCCACATTGATGGGCAGATCTTTGCCGATGACGTCCTTTATTGCTGACTGCACGGCTTTCAAAGCTTCAATATGTTGTCCGGCGACGCGGGCTTCTTCAGCGGCCTCAAGCAAGCGGGCCGTCCGCGGGTCAGCCGTATGAATCCGGTGACCGAAGCCGTGAATAACGCGACGCTCTGTCCGATGTTCCTCTACAGTCTTACGGGCGACATCCTGAATGGACTTTCCTGACTCCTGTGCAGTCCTTACAATCTGTTTCAGCAACAACATGGCATTCTCAATTGCCCCTCCATGAAACCGGTTAATCGATAGAATCCCGGCAGCCAGGCAGTTGTTCAGCGGAGCTCCTGTGGACGCAACTGTCCGCGCAGCGAGGGTTGATGGCGGTGTGGCTCCATGATCCACACTGGATACCAGCATGATGTCCATGAGCCGGGCCACCTTTTCATCGGGCAACTCGCCCTTGATCGCCAGATAAACCACGGCCGCATAGGGCACATTCCCCATTAACTGATCAATCGGATATCCGCGCAATTGAATCTTGTTGGGTTCAATCTTCGTTACAGATGTTTCCCAACCGTTCTGCTCCGTCATTGGATGGTTCTCCCGTTTTCTTTTGTATTTGTTGCAACTCATACAATTTCATATATTTGATTGCTGTGTAATTGCATTCCAGCCATGCCAGGACCAATCCCGCCGTTCCTTTCAGGAACTTCAACTCGAAGAAATACTTCTTAATAAAATTAAACTCAATATTAAACACGATTTTTGCCGCATTCGTCCGCCTTCCCGCTTCAAAATAATCCTGCGCTTTCAATTCAGCGTAGTATGCACGCCGCCAGTACAGTTCACTGATTCCATCGTAGGGAATGTGCACAATATAATGAGGGATACGCGTCGTGTGTCCGTCCACCTTCAATTTTTCATGCACCCGTCCTCCGGTCCATTCACTGCACCGCCGGTCATACAGCCTGATCTTCCACTCACACGTGAACCGGTTGTCCCGAAACCACTTGCCGAGGAATCGTGTTTTCCTGCGAAAGGCAATACCCTTGACTGCATCCGACTCCGGCTGATTCTTCCATTCAAGGATCGCCGCAATCAATTCATCAGAAAGACGTTCATCGGCATCGAGTGTCAAGATCCAATCATATCGGGCCTGTTTCTGAGCAAAATTCCGTTGATCCCTGAATCCCAGCCACTCCTGTTGAATGACACGCGCTCCTGCCTTTTCTGCGGCCTGCAGTGTTCCATCTGAACTGCAGGAATCCACCACTACCACTTCTTCGCAGACCTGTTTCAGACTCGCAACCGTCTCTTCAATATGGTCAATTTCGTTTTTTGTAATAATGATACCGGACAGTTTCATGCCACCTCCGATCAAGGCCCAATTCTACCACAGGGTTGTGCTATAATCAGCCCGCAACTCAAATCCGGGAGGAACAATGAAGAGATTTTCATTACTTCTTTTTTTTGTATGTGTTACACCTATGCTGGCAAAGCCCCACCTTTTTACTTTTGATGATATGATTCAAATGGACCGGCTGGGGTCTTTTTCCATCTCTCCGGATGGAACCAGAATTGTGTTTGAAGTACGGGATTACTCTCTGGAAAACAACAACAGTAACTCAGATCTCTACCTGATGGAAACAGCCTCTGACTCTGTTCGCCGGCTCACCCGAAACAAGGCAGCGGATTTCAATCCTGTCTTCTCAAAAGATGGCCGGACAATCTACTTTCTGAGCTCCAGGAGTGGTACGGTTCAAATCCATGCCATTGATCTGACCGGTGGGGAGCCGCGACAGGTCACGCATTTACCTGTTTCTATCGGTGACATGAAGCTGTCTCCCAAGGGGAATTATTTCTCCTTTTCCGCGTCCGTCTACCTGGACGCCCCATCTCTTGAAGAGACTGCTGCGCGGGACCGCCAGGAAGCAAAGAAACCGTATTCTGCCATGGTATATGAAGAGCTGTTCGTCCGTCACTGGGACACGTGGGAAGATGGTAAATGGAAACACATCTTCATCATGCCCGTTGATGGAAATCAACCGGTCGACACCATGAAGGGATTGAAAGCCAACTGTCCCAGTGAGCCCTTCGGAGGGGCGGAAGAGTATAACTGGTCGCCGGATGAAACCAGAATCGCCTACACCGCCAAGTTCGGTGGGAGTGAACGTGCCTGGATCACGAATTTCGACGTGTATGAGTACACACTGGACTCCGGCTCCTATCGGAACCTGACATCAGAAAACAAAGCATGGGATACCTCCCCGGTGTACGCACCGGATGGTAAGCATCTCTACTATCTTGCCATGCAGATACCGGGATACGAAGCAGACCGCTTCCGGCTGATGCGCCTGGATGCTGACCGACTTACTGCGGAGAACCTGACCGAAACAATCGAACTCTCTCCGTCCGATCTTACCTTTTCCGAGGACGGAAAGACGCTCTACTTTACGGCCCTCAAGGAAGCCCATATCCGGGTATTTGCCTTTGACCTGTCCACACTCACATTGACCGAACTGGTAGACAGGCATACGAACCGCGGTCTTCAACGCTTTGGGCATATCCTGTATTTCATGCAAGACAGTCTGACAGCTCCCGCGGAACTGTTCAGCTACGACTTGAGTAACGGAAAACTTCGCAAACGCACCGGCGTGAACGACGACCTTGTGCAACAGATCAAATTTGCACAACCCGAAGAATTCTGGTTTACAAACCGGGATGGGATCCGTGTTCATGGCTGGTTGCTCAATCCTCCGGAATTTGACAAACGGAAGAAATATCCCCTGGCCTTCTATATCCACGGTGGGCCCCAGGGTTCATGGGAAGACAATTTCCACTACCGTTGGAATCTTCAAATTCTTCCGGCTCAGGGATATGTTGCCGTAGCGATCGACTTCCGTGGTTCCACAGGATATGGAGACGACTTCCGTGAAGCCATCTCCGGTCACTGGGGTGACCGTCCCTATCATGACCTGATGGACGGACTGGACTACATTCTGAAAGAGCATTCCTATATCGACGAAAACCGCATGGGTGCACTTGGCGCCTCCTACGGTGGCTACATGATTAACTGGATCGCCGGACAAGCGCCGGACAGATTTCAGTGCCTGATCAACCATGACGGCGGTTTTGACGAATTCTCCTCGTACTACAATACCGAGGAACTCTGGTTTCCCGAGTATGAATTCGGCGGGACACCTTACGAAAACCCCGATCTGTATGACAAGTGGTCACCTGCACGATATGTACAGAACTGGAAGACACCGATGATGGTTATTCATGGCGGTCGGGATTACCGCGTAGTTCCCACAGAAGGACTCTCAACCTTCAATGCACTGCAGCGCCGCGGAATTCCATCCAAACTGATCTTTTTCCCGGACGAAAACCATTTTGTGTTGAAGCCGGCCAACAGTAAATTCTGGCATCAATCGGTCATTGAGTGGATGGACAAGTGGTGTAAACAGTGAAGCTCTGTTGCAGGTAACAAAAACGGGCGGTCAAAAAAGACCGCCCGTTTCGCTTTTCTGTTGATGACATTGTGCTTCTTACCGGCTACCTTCCAGAAACGCTTTCAATTTGCGGCTTCGGGACGGATGCCGGAGCTTCCGCAGCGCCTTTGACTCGATCTGCCGTATCCGCTCACGGGTAACGGCAAACATCTGGCCGACTTCCTCCAGGGTGTGTTCCCCATCCGTACTGAGTCCGAACCGCATTTTCAACACTTTGGCTTCCCTGTCCGGCAACGACTCCAGTACATCGAACATAGACTCTCTCAGGTTCTGTTCCACTACTGACTGGACAGGAGACGGGGTCCGCTTGTCTTCCAGGAAATCTCCCAGATGACTGTCTTCCTCCTCACCGATCGGTGTCTCCAGCGAAATCGGATCCTGAGATATCTTCATGATCTTGCGAATCTTTGAAAGTGGCATATCCATTTTTCGGGCAATTTCTTCCGGCGTCGGTTCCCGGCCGAATTCCTGCACCAGCTGTCTGGACACCCGAACGACTTTGTTGATGGTCTCGATCATGTGAACCGGGATCCGGATGGTTCTCGCCTGGTCGGCAATGGCCCGGGTTATGGCCTGGCGAATCCACCACGTCGCGTATGTGGAAAACTTGTAACCTCTCCGGTACTCAAACTTCTCCACCGCCTTCATCAAACCGATATTCCCTTCCTGAATCAGGTCGAGAAACTGGAGACCCCGATTGGTATATTTCTTCGCAATCGAAACCACCAGACGAAGGTTGGATTCAATCAGTTCGTTCTTGGCCGTTTCCGTCTCATGCTCACCTTTCTTCAGGAGGAGATAGTTTCGCTTGAATGTAGCCGGATCACTGCCCAGGCTGTTGAGCATTTCATTCAGCCTGCTGTTGATCTGCTTCATCTCTTTCACATAACGCGGCTTCAACTTGGCCAGAGCCGGGTTATTCACTTTGTCCTGAAGCTTCTGTTCCTTACGTTCCAGGTCATTCATTTCCTTGTAGCGCTGCGTAACCAGTTCCACCATACGGTTCATATGGTGAAAATTCAGCTTCAACTTGCGAACTTCTTTTGATATCAATACCTTCTGCTTCGCAATCTTCCTCCTGGCCTTGCTCCAGTCATCCGTTTCCGGCTTCATTTCCCTGAATTCCGCCAGCATACCCTGAAGGACACGTTCTCCACTGCGGATCTCTTCAAACACCCGCAAGCCGTACTGGAGCAATTCTTCTGCCTTCTCCGGAGAACCATCGTCCTCACTCAGGTCCAGAACCTCTTTCAGGTGAAAAGGTTTTTCTTCAATGAGGTCACCCAGCTCCAGCAGGTAGGGAATTACGACCCGGGTACGGGACAGTGCTTTCAGCATGGTTTTCATGCCGGATTCAATCTGTTTGGCGAAGAATATTTCCTGCTCCCGGGTCAACAGCGGAACATTACCCATCTCTTTCAGGTACAATCGGACCGGATCATTGGCCCGATCCATATCTCCGGGTTCCAGTTGATTCTCGTCACCGGAATTCTCACGATCCGCCATCACCTGATTCCGGTTGGCGATCATCTCTTCATCCAGTTTCTCTTCTGAGTCCACCACCGAAATGCCCATGGAACTGAGTTCGAGGAAAAGTTCGTCTATTTCCTCACCACTGGTGGCATCATCTTGAATCATATCATTGATTTCGTCTATAAGCAGGTAACCCTTTTTCTTACCCTCGTCCTTGATCTGCGAATACTTGTCTTTATTCAGGTTGCTCAAGCCATTTCCCTCCGGACAAATTAAAACATCCGCGCCAGCCTCAACGCGGATGCGTTTCAAAGATAAAATATAGGCACAATTCGGTAAATATCAAATTTTTTTTCGTAATAGGAACCGATCTTTGTTAAAATACCCAATAGAATAGGGTTATGATATGCTTTCAGAATAACCCGGTAATATAAACTCACAGATTTGTGGTGGACAGCATGGCAGAACTCGGTTGGCTTCCTTTCCGAATGCCCAATCTGATCGATTTGATCGACATACTCGTAATTTCTTTCATCATCTACAAGTTATTGATCCTCATAAGAGGTACACGTGCCGTCCAGATGTTGTTCGGAATTGTTCTGCTTATGGTAATCAGCTACCTTGCCGGTGCATTCGGTCTGCTGGCCTTGAAAACCATGGTGGACTACACCATCTCGTTTCTCCCGATTGCCATCATCGTGCTCTTTCAAAACGAGATCCGGAAAGTGCTGGCCCGAATGGGCACAACACCTGTGTTTTCTTATAATGCGGACACCCTGGAGGAAAACCGGATCGACCAGATCATCCGTGCAGCCGAGTTATTGTCCCAGGAACGGAAAGGCGGTTTGATCATTCTGCACCAGGAACAAGGTCTCGGTGCACAGATTGAAACCGGTATTGCGCTGGACGCTCAAATCAGCTATGACCTTCTTGTCAATATTTTCGAACCGAAAACACCCCTTCATGATGGCGCCGTAATCATTCATGAAGACCGGATAGCAGCAGCCGGTTGTCTTCTTCCACTCTCTTCCAACCCGAACCTGCCACCTCACTTCGGCACCCGGCACCGTGCCGGCGTCGGCATTACGGAGGAAACAGACGCCATTGCCGTCATTATTTCGGAAGAGACCGGTCGCATATCTTTCGCCAAGAACGGCATGATCATGCATTACAAGGACCGCTCCACAGAAGGTCTGAAACGTCATGTGGAGGGCCTCCTGATGATGGACCGTAAAGATGTTGCCGGATCGCTATTGACACGCTTTTTCCAGCGGCTTTATGCCGCTGTCCGGAGGAAGCATGACCATCAATAAGAGTATCCGCCTTGGATTTCGGATCACGTCGCTTGCGTTGGGCTTTCTCATATGGGCGTATCTCAGCGGAGGCAAACAGGCGAAGATCGTGACAAAGGCCTATACCATCCCCGTTTATTTTGAAAATATCGCAGAAGATGCCATGCTGATGGAGAATATTTTCTACGAAGTAAACATCCAGCTACGCGGGCCGGAACAGCTTGTACGCAGAATCAATCCGGATGAACTGTACCTGTCCATCAACCTTCAGGACAAGAATTACGGTGTTCATTCCATTCCGCTGACGGAACAGATGGTCCATAAACCCAAAGATGTCCAACTGGTCAGTATCACGCCTAACGCAATCCAGTTCAGAGTCGAACGGAAAGTATCCAAACCCGTTGCTGTACGCCCCGTTATTGTGGGGCAACCGGCCGACGGATTTGAAGTTCATCAGACAATTGTAACTCCCCCGGCCATTCAAATTGAAGGGCCCGTATCCGCCTTCCAGGACTATGATCACGTGGAAACAGAACCCATTGATGTAACGGGACTCAACAGTTCCTTCTCCACTCAGACTTTCGTCCTATTGAAATCACAGTTCCTGAAGATTCTCAAGGAATCCACTGTGAAAGTGGATGTCATCATTGGAGAAGAGACCAAGACGCGTATCATGCGGGGACTTCCCGTCGATCTGATGAACCGGACATCCAAAACATGGGTAAATCCGGATCGGATCAATGTGGTGGTGACCGGTCCCATCTCCTATCTCGAGCAGCTATCCCGCAACCAGTTGAAAGTTGAAGTGGATTGCAATGACCTGCCGGCACGGGCTGAAGACTATGTGCTTTCCCCGACCATCCGTATCTCAGGGGAAAACAGCGATATACTCAACCGGAATCTCGAATTGAAAACCTCCCCGGAAATGGTCCATGTCCGAGTGTTCTGAATGAAACACGCACTCTTCGGTACCGACGGCATCCGGGGAAAAGCCGGAGAATACCCAATCATCCCCGAAATTGCCTTTTTACTCGGCAACACCTTCTCATCCCTGACCGAAGGGAACCGTTTTCTTATCGGCATGGACACACGGGAATCTTCTTTCTCACTGGCAACTGCGGTGGCCGCCGGTTGTGATCAGGCGGGAGCAAAAGCAGATCTGGCGGGTGTCGTTCCCACGCCGGTACTGGCATACAGCATTCACACTCAGGGATATGCCGGTGGAATAATGGTGACGGCCTCTCATAATCCATTTCACGACAATGGGTTAAAGCTTTTCGGACTCGATGGCCAAAAAATTCCGGATACTGTACAGGATCGCATAGAAGCCTCCATGTCAGCGAGCAAAGAAAATCACTATCCGGCCCCAGTACCATCCGAATCTTCCATGAACACCGACACCAGCGCCCCCTATCTGGACGCATACCTGGACCATCTGGAAAAACTGGGGATCTTTCCGGAATCCGGTTCCGGCCTGCTTCCCGTTGACTGTGCAAACGGGGCTGCCACTCCGCTGTTTCACAGGATCAATGGGCGACTGTCATCGCCTGTCAGACTGATTGCCGCCAACCCTGATGGTCGCAATATCAATACAGCCTGCGGTGCCGCTCAGCCGGACCATTTGCATCCCGACAGTGCCGCCCTCGACGGAGACGGAGACCGGATACTTTTCAAGGACACTGCCGGTCATCTCATCACGGGCGACCATCTCCTGATGTTCCTCGCTGATCAAATGGATGTGACCGGTATGGTGGGTACGGTTATGACCAACCAGGCGGTTGAGCAATACTGCCGGAAACGGAATATTCCCTTCCGTCGTAGTGAGGTCGGTGATCGCCACGTCCGTTATCAAATGGACGATAGCGGCTCCAACCTTGGGGGTGAGACTTCCGGACATCTGATTTACGACCCGCTGAACCCGACCGGAGACGGGACAGGCATCTACCTGCTGGTGAGTCATCTGATGCAGAAAGAAAAGGTTACGCTCCTTGATATATGGAACGCTTATCCGCAAATGCCCCAGCAATTGTTGAATTTTCCGGTTTCTGAAAAGGTCCCGCTGGACGATATACCGGATTTTTCCAGACTGCTCCGACAGACGGAAGAGACCATATCCCGTTACGCAGGTCGCATCTTCCCCCGCTATTCCGGAACAGAAAACCTGCTGCGAATTCTGATAGAATCTACTTCTGAAACGGCAAATGAAAGCGTTGCCGATTTGTTTAGAGAATTCTTCCAATCCAGGAGGACCATATGACAAAACTGGGCGTCAACATTGACCATGTCGCCACATTGCGCGAAGCCCGAAAAATAACGGAACCGGATCCTGTCCATGCCGCTATGCTGGCTGAGTCGGCAGGAGCGGACGGCATCACCGTACACCTTCGTGGCGACCGCAGACATATCCAGGACCGCGATGTGACACTGCTCTCCAGCGTAATCAAAACCCGCTTGAATATTGAGATGGCCCCCACACAGGACATGTTCCGTATCGCTTGCGAGGTGAAACCCAATACCGTGACCCTCGTCCCGGAACGGCGTGAAGAGGTTACCACCGAAGGCGGCCTGGATGTCATGCTCCACTTCAACAACCTGAAGACGCTTATTCAGGATTACAAAACGCACGATATCCAGGTCAGCATTTTTGTCGATCCGGTCAATGATCAGATCAAAGCCTGCAATCGCCTCGGCGTAGATCTGATCGAATTGAACACCGGCCGATATGCCGATGCCCATCAGCCCGCTCTTCAGAAGGCTGAACTGGACAAAATACGGAATGCTGCGCGCTATGCACACAAGACGGGTCTGCGGGTGGCCGCCGGTCACGGACTCAATGTGCGCAATGTACGGGAAATCGCCGCGGTGCCGGAAATTGAAGAGCTGAATATTGGACACTCCATTATCGGACGTGCGGTATTCATCGGACTTGAGGCCGCCGTCATGGAGATGAAGTCCCTGATCTCGTGACGGATCGCTCACCAGTACAATCACAACTTCAGTAAGGATGGAACTCATGATCAACACGAACCGTTTGCGCTTACTGCTCGCGCTGGCCCTGCTCCTCTTTCCTGGCAACCTGCAATCCAGTTGCCTGTCGGTACCCTTCCCTCTCGATGAAAACGTGAGAACTGTTCTCTTTCAGTCTTTCAAGACCCAATTGAAGGAGAATTTTGACGTTGACAGTTTTGACAATGCCACCCCCGGTACACTTCGGGCGGAGCCCATTGAGTTCAAAATCCGACGGTCCCGTCCCCTTATCGGAATTCCTCCCACAGTGGCAAATCCCAAGTTCAAGCAGCAGCAGTTGACATGCAGTACGTCAATCAACGACTCCGGAACCATCTGTGTGTCATTAGAATCGCGCGTTTACAACCGTCGTGACAAACAATGGTATCCCGTCAAATCTGACGGCCGTCTGGAGCAACAGATTCTCGAGCCCGTCGTGCCCATCCTGCTGAATGGCCACACATGCTGGGTTCTGGGAAGTCTACCGGGTACAATCAACAACATGCCTTCCGTGTTGCATGGCGGCACAAGGGTGCAGGTCGCATCTGCCGTGATCATCCAGCAGGGCGTGAAACACCTTCAACTGGACCTGATCACCCCTGAGCAGCAGATCTTCACCTATTCGATTAATTTTGCAGGTGATACAGATTCAATTCCCACCGTCCTGGAGTCCTTCTTCCATCGTTTCGCGTGGAAAGATCCCCTCCAACCGGTACCCCAGGCATACACATTTTTCAATGCCTACGCCAGGCAGGGAGAACTGATGGACGGAATGGTACCGGCCCAGGTTCTTGTTGCCCTCGGTAAGCCCACTACCGTCACAGACCAGGATGACGGTCAGATTATCTGGCATTATCCCGCAGCCTCGGGATATGAAACCCTCCTGTTTCAGGATGGAGAGCTGGTATTGTCGCGCTAACAGTCAATGAGCATGTCCAATTTTTACCCAGGAACTGGCTTTCTTCCAGTCAACCGGTTCATCTCTCATTGGATCGAACGGGGCACCCCTCATCCAAAAAACATGGACATGGTCCCGGTTGGTCAAATCTGCCGAAACACCAGATTTTATCAGCATTTTTCCACTATTTTGCCTTGACAAGAACTGGTATTCTGCCTACCATTAGTTAGTTCAAACGCGTTCAACACTCACAAGGAAATCTTGTGAACAAACCAAGGAGGGAGCTTTTTATGAACAAAACAGAACTCATCGCAAAGGTCGCTGAAGAAACCAACATGCCCAAGGCAAAAGTGCAGAACGTTATGGATTCCATCATTGCTTCCATCGGCGATTCTCTCAAAACCGGAGATAAGGTTTCTTTCGTAGGGTTTGGTACTTTTGAAGTGTCCGAACGCGGCGCACGCAAAGGCAGAAACCCCCAGACCGGCGCAGAAATTACCATCAAGGCCCGCAAGGTCGTCCGCTTCAAACCGGGCAAGCAGCTCCGCGACGACGTCAACTGAGACATCGTTCCATTCACAAACAAGACGGGAGATCGACATGCGATCTCCCGTTTTTTTGTCTATCGGTTCAAAATGTTGAGCGTGAACCGTATTGCATGGGACGTCCTTACGTCAACATTTCCTTCTCAATCCAGCCGCCTGCCAATTGCCCCGCCAATGCCACCACGACCAGCAGTGGAATCCATCTCCATGAAATCATGAATGACCACCGCATCCATACGATGAAGGGAATGGGAAGATGGATCCAGAGCAGACGCCATGACAGTGGACGCTTTTTCATCCGAATGATCCCACATACGATATTGAGCAGAAGTGTCACGCCGATGAGAATGATCCAATGTATGCTCATTTTTCCAGAAACCCGCCCGCTTCCAGATATCTCGCCACCATGAACAAAACATCTGAAAGCCGGTTCAGATACTTGATGTCTGTTCCCAGTGACAGACCAGTTCGGTCAGCCAGACGAATAACCGACCGCTCCGCCCGGCGACAGACTGTTCGAGCGACATCAGCCCAGGCCGCGTCCCGTTGCTGGCCCGGAATCACAAAGGTACCCGGCATCTTCACCAGTCCATCCAGCATGCCCTGAAAGGCTTCCAGTTCATCCAGGTCCGAATCCGCCAGTGGTTGAATCTGCTCCCGCAACGGTGTATCCGGTTTTGTGGCAATATTGGACGCCACACGAAACAGCGCACGCTGAGAAGACTCAACAGCATTTTTCAACCGCGTATCGTCCAGTCGCACACGGACAACACCCATCCAACTGTTCAGTTCATCCAGTGTGCCGAGTGTTTCAAAAAACAGGTCGCTCTTACGAAGGCGCTCGCCGGAATACAGGGAAGAGTCTCCGCCATCTCCGCCTTTCGTCGTGATACTGCTCATGACATCCCCGCCTCTTCATTGATTTCCAACAGTTCATCCGGAAAATCCACCGTACGTCGGCCGCCGTCGGGTGTAACAACAAACGTATTCTCAACACCGACACCGCCGATCCCGGGAAGGTAGACTTTCGGCTCAACCGCCAGTACCATGCCCTCCGCAAGCGGTTCATCAAATCCGGGAGCGATGACGGGCCATTCATCCACCTCCAGACCCACGCCATGCGCCACGAATTTTACCTGGTTGGGTCCGTAGCCCATGAAACCGGAGGCAATTCCCAGTTCACGCGATAGAGACTGTACTTCGTCATACAACTGGGAGGGAATGGTTCCTGGAACCAGTCTCTCCGCAATCAATGCCTGAATCGTCAGACAGGCCTGATGGGCCTCCACAACTGACTCAGGTGGCTTTCCCATGAAAAACATTCTTGTCGTATCGCACAGATACCCCATATGGGCACCCATGAAATCCACCACCAGTGACATACCGGTTTCCACTTTCCGTCTACCCGCAGGATGGACCGCTGAAGGGTAAAGTCCGGAAGACCCAGACGGACCGTCGAAGTTGGTTGGCTGATTTGCGCTCTCTCCTGCACTGACAACACCATAGAACAGCTCGGCATTGAATGATCGCATCCGGATAATACCCTGGTGTCCCGCGTTTCGTGCAACATACTCTGCCTCAGCGGCGATCTCCAGTTCCGTCATACCCGGTCGGACCCACTCCTTCAGATAGCGCATGACCGATTCCACCTGACGTCCCGCTTCCCGGATCCACTCCCGTTCCAGAGGAGACTTCACCGTACGCGTTTTTCGAAGCAACATACTGGCATCCACCCATTCAGAGTGGGTCATCATCTTCTGATAACGCGAAAACAGTTGAACGGGAATAATATCTCCTTCATACCCGAGTCGATCCGGCAAATCGAGCCTGTTCTCCTTCAAGAGCGGTTCAACTTCCCGAAATGAACGAAATGGAACAATCTTATTGAGCGGACTTTCCTCTACTGCCCGATCGTAGGACTTGCGTACAAAGAAGCAATGACTGCCATCCCCATAGAGAAAGAGCAATCCCTGCTGCGTTGTCCCCGTAAAATAGTACAGGTTCGTAATACCGCTGATCATACAGCCCGACAGGCCGTCATCCTGAAGCAACTTCGCAAAGCGGTCAATCCGTCTCTGAAGTTCTTCAAGGGGTACGTGTGTAACTGCCATAAAATCCTTCCTTCTCCCATCCATTCCCGGGATACCGCACGATCAGACAAATCCCACAACCCGGAATCGATCAGGAATTGTCTTGTTCCCCACCGGCCCGTAACCGTTCGAGCAGTTTTTCCAGGTCTCCCGCAAGTGGCGCCCGTACCTTGACTTCCATCCCCGTAACCGGATGAAGGAACCGAAGTAATGCCGCATGCAATGCATGTCTGGGAAAGCTCCGGATTTCAGATCGCAACTGGCGATCCTCAATCCCCTTCCACCTGCCTGTTCCGTAGAGTTTGTCACCGACAATCGGATGTCCCACATGGCTTAAATGCACGCGAATCTGATGCGTTCGACCCGTTTCCAGACTCACGTTTACCAGGCTGAACATGCCCATTTCCTCCACAACCCTGTAGTGGCTGATTGCCGGTCTTCCGTCCTGCCGGACCACAATCCGCTTCCGGTCACTGGATGACCGCCCCAACGGATAATCCAATGTTCCCTCTCCGTTCCGAAAATGCCCGTAACAGATCGCCTTGTACACCTTGACCATGCGTCTGTCCTGAAACATGTCAGTCAATGCACGATGCGTCTCGTTGTCTTTTGCGATCAGGATGCAACCGCTGGTTTCCCTGTCCAGACGGTGAACAATTCCCGCCCGGCTGGGTCCCGCACAGTCCGAAAGCTGACTGAAACGGTATCTCAGGGCATTTACAAGTGTCGCGTCCCGTATGGACGGCGCTGGATGAACCGCCACGCCTGCTGGCTTGTCTACCACGGCCAGCCACTGGTCTTCGTAAAGTACGGTCAGGGACATATCCACCGGTTCTGTTTCTGAAACACCCTGTTTTTCCGCTGGCTCCGCCACTATCCGGTCGCCCGTCGACAAGAGATAACCCGCCTTGGTTACCGGCTGACCGTTTACGGTCACCTGCTCCTGCTGAATCCACTTCCGAATTGCGGATCGCGTTACGTCCGGGGCCAGTTTCACCTGCAGAAACCGGTCCAACCGTTCCGGTTGTTCATGCTGGAACTGGTATTCATGCTTCATGTTTCTGGTTCTTTTTCCAAAGCCATGTCAACATCAGAATCGATCCAACCACGAGAATCAACGCAATGAACTGGGATGTGGACAACCAGTCCACAACAAAACCCCGATCCAGGTCTCCCCGAAGAAACTCGATGCAGAAACGGGCCAGGCTGTAGAGCAGAACGTAGGCCCAGAATACCTGTCCCTTCACCTTCCGCCTGGGATAAACCACGTACCGGGTAATGAGAAAAATGACCAGCAGAGAGACGGAACTGATCAACTGCGTGGGATATAACGGCACGCCCAGTGGCACGCCGACAACACCATGGGCAAATTGATCATGGAACGTCACAGCAATGGGCAAGTCACATGTCTTGCCATAACAGCAACCGGCACTGAAACAACCGAGTCGGCCGATTGCGTGTCCAAGTGCCAGGTGCGGTGCCATCAAATCTCCAACCTCATGAAACCGCATCCCATACTTGCGGAAAAGAAATGCCGCCGTAAGCCCCCCGCCGATGAGTCCCCCGTAAAAAACACCGCCTGCACGCAACAGGTACATCAGTTCAACGGGATGCTTCAGGTAATAGCCCAGGTCCACCAATACCAGCAGGAGCTTGGAACCGAGAATGCCCCCGATGATGCTGTAAATAATCAGATTCGTCAACTGCTCTCGTTTCTGGTCATTCATTCCTTCCCGTTTTGCGAGCCGCAGGGTAAGCCACAGACCCAGTACGACACCAAGGGTCACCAGAAATCCGTAGCTGGGGATATAGAACTTACCAATCTCAATCAGTTTCGGATGCATCAGTTTTTCTCCCTGCGAAACGAGGCCAGCATATACCCGACAATGCCCACAGATATTGAACTATCGGCCACGTTAAAAGCGGGCCAGTGGTAATTCTTCCAGTATACGTCCAGAAAATCCGTCACGTATCCGTGCAGCAGACGTTCACCCTGATTGCCGATCAGTCCGCCCAGCAGCAGCCCCAGGCAGAACAGTGCCACCCGGTGATGCGGTGGTTCGTGCACAATCAGGTAGATCAGAAGTGCAAGGCCGACTACCGATGCTACAATAAAAAACCAGGTGTTGAAACTGGTCTCCTTTCCCTGATTGAATAAGCCGAACGCAGACCCGAAATTCCGTACATAAACCAGATTGAAGAATCCTTCAATGATTCCCCGGCTCTCACCCAGATCAAAAGACCGGTGCACCCAGACCTTGGTGATCCAATCCAATGGCACAACAACCCCGGCCACCATTACCGGAATCCAACGCCCGGTCATTCTTCGGGTCACGATTGCTGCTCCAGTACGGTTGCACAACGTTGACAGAGGGCGACTTCATTCAGCTGTTCGTAATTCCAGCAACGTGCACACTTCTCACCATCGGCCCTGGACACCTGAACCTTCGGGTCACCACTCCCGGTTCTCACTTCCATGTCGGATACAATGAAGTAACGTCTCAATTCATCCAGAACCGGTGACAGTTTCTTGATCATCGATTCGGGTATGGTCAACACAACCCGGGCATCCAGCGGATGGCCGATCGTCTTATCCGAACGGGCCTCTTCCAGTTGCTTCATTACCAGTTCTCTCAGTATGGAAAGCGTTTCGAAAGCCTCCCCGGTCTCCGCATCAATTTCAAATCCCGAACAGTCATCAAACTCGGCAAGATGGATGTTGGGGACTTTGCCCTCAAAGTCCGGCAGATACTGCCAGATTTCATCAGCCGTAAAACTCAGTACCGGTGCGATCATCCTGGCCAGGGAACAGACGATTTCAAACAGAGCCGTCTGTGCCGAGCGTCTTCTGGTGCTCTTGGCCGGATAGCAATACAGCCGGTCTTTCAGGACATCCAGATAGAAATTGCTCATTTCCACCGTACAGAACTGGAGCACGGCATGATACATGATATGAAACTCAAAATTCTCATAAGCCGACGTCACCCGACGGTTCAATTCAGCCAGACGGGACAGCGCCCACCTGTCAAATCCCTCCATGTCATCAAAAGAAACGCGGTCCTGTCGGGGATCGAAATCGTAGAGGTTGCCCATCATGAAGCGCGCGGTATTTCTGATTTTCCGGTATGTCTCTGCACTCCGTTTGACAATCTCATCAGAGATCCGTACATCGTCCCGGTAATCCAGTTGGGACACCCACAGGCGCAGAATTTCCGCCCCGTATTGCTTTACCACGTCTTGCGGCGCAACCGTGTTCCCCCGGGATTTGGACATTTTGTTCCCGTTTCCGTCCAGTACAAAGCCGTGCGTAATCACCGTTCGATATGGAGCCTGACCATAATTGGCGACGCCGGTCAGAAGCGATGAGTGGAACCAGCCCCGGTATTGATCCGACCCTTCGATATAGATGTCGGACGGCCAGGGAAGATCATCTCGATTTCCCAGAACGGCCGCATGGCTTACACCGGAGTCAATCCAGACATCCAGAATATCCGTCTCCTTCGTGAACCGGGTGCCGCCACAGGATTTACAACGGGCATTCTCCGGCATCAATTCAGACAGCGGCCGCTCATACCAGGCGGACATCCCCTCTTTTTCAACGAATCCGGCAACCCGTTCAAACAGCTCGGGGGCATCAAAAGGAGTCGAACAATCCTCACAGTGTGCCACCGTGATGGGCACGCCCCACTTTCGCTGTCGGGAAATGCACCAGTCCGGTCGACCGGAGATCATATTATGAATCCGTTCCTCTCCCCAGGCCGGTATCCACTTCACCTTCCGGATTTCCTCCAGCGCCCGACCTCTGAGTTCATCGTGATCAATGGAGATGAAGTACTGCTCCGTACCCCGGAAAATCACCGGCTTTTTGCACCGCCAGCAATGGGGATATGAATGGTCCACATTGCTCACCGTAAGCAGCATGTTTTTTTCTTTGAGCAGATCCACGACATCCCGGTTCGCGTCAAAGACCTTCCGCCCTTTCATCGGAGCAAACTCCTCGGTAAAACGGCCGCGATCATCAACCGGCACCAGGATATCCAGACCATATCGTTTACCGATCAGGTAATCCTCAATCCCGTGTCCGGGAGCTGTATGGACACACCCGGTTCCCTGTTCCAGGGTCACATGATCCCCGACCATCAGAAGCGAATCCCGTTCGATAAACGGATGCTGACAGATCCGGCCATCCATTTCGCTGCCTTTCAGTGTCTGAATCAGATCCAGCTCTCCAAGACCGCAATCCCTGGCGAACGACTCGGAAAGTTCTTGTGCCACCAGGTAGATTTCGCCGTTCCCGGCCCGGTAAAGTCCATAGGTGAAATCGGGGTGCAGGGTAATGCCGAGATTTGCCGGAAGTGTCCAGGGTGTCGTCGTCCAGATCACCACGTAGACAGGTTCGTCAATGCCCGCAACGGACCCTTCCAACAGGAATTTTACATAGATGGACGGCGAGGTATGATCGTCATACTCCACCTCCGCCTCGGCAAGAGCCGTAACGCAGGAAGCACACCAGTGAACCGGCTTCAATCCTTTGTACACATACCCCTGCTCAAACATCTTTCCCATTTCACGGATAATCCGGGCTTCGTATTCCGGGTTCATGGTCATGTACGGGTTGTTCCACTCACCCAGAATGCCGAGCCGGATGAAATCATCGGCCTGTCGTTTGACAAATCCCATTGCATAATCCCGGCAGGCCTCGTGAATCTCACGGATGTTCATGGACAACTTGTCACGCTTCTGCTTGTGCAACAGTTCGTCAACTTTCAGTTCAATGGGCAGGCCATGGCAGTCCCAACCCGGCAGATATGCGATGTTGTAGCCCGCCATCGTCCGGGATTTCACAATAATGTCTTTCAGAATCTTGTTCAAGGCATGTCCGATATGGATATCACCGTTGGCATAAGGAGGACCGTCATGCAGGCAAATAACCGGTCTGTCCTTACGGCTTTCCCGGATCGCCTTGTAAATCTCTTCTTCTTCCCACTTTTTCAGGAATTCCGGTTCCCGTTGCGGCAGATTGGCGCGCATGGGAAAGTCCGTCTGCGGTAGATTGAGTGTACTTCGATAATCCTGTTTTTCCGACATGCCTAGAACCTCCATTCCATCCTTGAACAAACTGGCATTGTACCACAGTACAATCTCCCCGACACCCTTCATCCTGCTTTGATTCTGAAGCATCCGCCATCTATCAACCATCAGCTGTGGTAGGATAGAATTATCAACAACCGGGAGGTTTCCACATGGCAACCGTAATCGAAAACGGAACCATCGTGACGTCCGCTGCCATGTTCGTTGGAGACATCCTTATTCGACGCGGTAAAATTGCCGTTCTCGGCAGAGGCCTGCGTCATGAGCACCCGGAAAGCGATTGCGTAGACGCCACCGGGAAACTGGTTCTTCCCGGCGCCATTGACGGTCATACGCATCTGGACATGCCCGTTGGCGAGGTTCGCAGCACCGATGACTTCCTGACCGGGACCAGAGCCGCGCTGTTTGGTGGAACAACAACCATCCTGGATTATGCAAACCAGACCCCGGGCCAATCCCTCAGGGAAGCATTGCGTCAATGGAAGGAAAAAGCACAGGGTAAAGCGGTCTGTGACTACGGATTCCATCTCACCGTCTGCGATCCACGGCCGGATTTCCTGAGGGAAATACCCGAACTGGCCAGCGAAGGAATTTCCTCGTATAAATGCTTCTTTGCCTATCCGGATCGACTGATGATTGATGACGCTGCTTTTCTCAAGCTCATGACACTTTCCGCCAGACATAATCTCCTCATCAACCTCCACGCGGAAAACGGTCACATGGTCCGTCATGCAACACAGCAACTGTTGGACGCCGGCAGAACGGGACCGGAAGTTCATCACCTGGCTCACCCCAGAGAGGCAGAGATTGAAGCGGTCCAGCGGGCGCTGAATCTCATGACGATTACAGGCGGTACGCTGAACATTGTTCATGTCACCTGCACGGAATCCATTGACCGAATTGCCATTGCCAAACGAAACGGCATCCGTGTACTGGCGGAAACATGCCCCCAGTACCTGACCCTCACCGATCGTCTGTACAGCCGAACGGGTGTTGAAGCAACCAAATGGATCATGTCCCCTCCCTTGAGAAAATCCCGCGACAATCGAGCCCTCTGGCAGGCCATGGCCGGCGGAACCATTGACACAATAGGTACAGACCATTGTCCGTTCAACTACAATAAAGAAAAGCGACATGCCGGTCGTTTCGATCGGGTCCCCAATGGTATCCCCGGTGTGGAAGACCGTGTGGAACTGCTATACAGTCTCGGAGTCCGAAAGAAACAGATCAGTCCAATGCAATGGGTACAACTGATCGCGACCAATCCGGCCCGGATTTACGGTCTTTATCCCGGAAAAGGAGACATCATTCCTGGAGCAGATGCGGATCTGGTCATCTTTGATCCCAACCATCGCCATGTGATTTCGGAGGGGTCCCGCCATATGAACGTTGATTACAATCCGTACGCGGGCCTTGATATTACAGGCAAGGTAGAACAGGTCTACCTCCGGGGAAATCCGGTAATCCGGGACCACCAATTGCTGGTTGAACCGGGCTTCGGCCGTTTTCTGAAACGTAACCGACCAAAATGTTGACGTTTGCGGCATTCCCCGGCCATCCAGTTCAATTTCTGTTTGCCATGATGAAAGCTTCCGGTACAATGCTCACGTATGACTGCACCACGGGAGGCACGCGTGTATCGAGAATTTCTTAGAGCCAAAATCCATCAGGCCACACTGACCGGTGCCAATCTCGATTATTCCGGTTCGTTCACGATAGACGAAGACATCATGGATGTTGCAGGTATCCGGGAATTCGAGAAAATACAGGTCTATAATATCAACAACGGCGCACGCCTGGAAACATATGCAATCAAAGGGAAACGCGGTGGCCGGCAGATGGAACTGAATGGTGCTGCCGCTCGGCTCGGCTGCCCGGGCGATCGCGTTATCATTGTCTCATTCTGTCAGTTGTCCCCCGAGCAGGTGGATCAGCATAAGCCGACCATACTGCTGATGGGAGATGACAACACCATCCTGGAAACCCGCTGACGAACGGTACCGTTTAATCCGCACCCCAGCTCTTCCGAAGGGCATCCACGTTGTTCGACGTTGAGGACTTTCGTTCGACCGGTTTCTGATCCCGGCGGGAACCGGCCGACTGCTCCCGTACCTTTTCCAACGTCTTCATGCTGAGGGAGATTCGCTTCAGATCCCCATCGACTTCCAGAACCTGTACCTGCACACGCTGACCCACGGAGACAACGTCAGAAGGTGACTGAACATACCGGTGACTCAACTGGGAAATATGGACGAGACCGTCCTGATGCACGCCTACATCCACAAACGCACCGAAATGCGTAACATTCGTGACAACGCCATTCAGTATCAAACCCGGTTCCAGATCAGCGATATCCTCCACACCCGGTGTAAATGTAAACAGTTCGAATTCCTGCCTGGGGTCCCTTCCCGGTGCTCTCAATTCCCTGACGATATCGGTTAGCGTGGGAATTCCAAACAGATCTGTCACAAATTCTTCCAGATTCAGGGTACTGAGCAGTGTTTCATTCCCGATCAACTCATCCATCCCGACTCCCGTCCGGACAGCTATATTTTCAACCAGGTCATAACTTTCCGGATGGATCCCGGTATTATCCAGAATGGATTCGCCCTCACGAATCCGCAGAAATCCAGCACTCTGTTCAAATGCTTTTTCTCCGAACATGCGAACTTCTCTCAGTTCCTGCCTGGAGCGGAACCGTCCATGTTCATCCCGATGGGTCACAATGTTACGCGCCTGAGTGTCGCCGATCCCGGATACATACCGCAAGAGATGACGGGATGCCGTGTTCAGGTCCACACCCACACGGTTCACGACCGAAACCACAACCGTATCCAGACGCCGTTTCAGCAATGTCTGATTGACATCATGCTGATACTGACCGACGCCGATGGATTTGGGATCGATTTTCACCAGTTCGGCCAGAGGATCCTGAAAACGTCTGCCGATTGAGATGGCTCCCCGGACCGTGACATCCTGATCCGGAAATTCCTCCCTCGCCACTTCACTGGCGGAATACACGGAAGCTCCCGCTTCACTGATCACGGATACCGGAATGGTATCTCCCACAACCTCCCGAATAAAAGCTTCCGATTCACGGGATGCGGTACCATTTCCGATCACAATGGCATGGGGATGGTATTTCCGGACCAGTTCCGAAATCGTCTTCACGGCCCCCTCCGTATCCCGTCGCGGCTGTGTCGGATAAATCGTAACCGCTTCCAGCAGTCGCCCTGTCTCGTCCAATACCACAACCTTGCAACCGGTCCGGTAACCCGGATCAACCGCGATGATGGGAAGACTGCCGGCCGGTGGTGCCAGGAGCAGGTTCTCCAGATTATCTGCGAATACCGAAATTGCCGCTTCATCGGCATTTCTCTTCAACTCCGAACGGACGTCCAATTCAATGGACGGCAGCATCAGCCGCTTCAATGCATCCTCCAGCACACCCGTCAACCAATCTTTATGCGGATGCTCATCCAGTTTCAGCAATCCGAAAAGGTCCCTCATGACTCGATCGCGGTCCAGTTCCACCCGACTGCGAAGCACCTTTTCCCGTTCCCCCCTTCTGATCGCCAGCACCCGATGGGACGGCATTCGGGCAAGCGACTCCTGATGTTCATAATACTGCTCGAACTTGGACCGGCGCTCTTTCCAGTCATCGGTCGCCTCAACGGATATCGTGCCTTCACGCATCATCCGCTGCCGGGCGCGTACACGCAGCTCACTGTCCTCCGCAAACCGTTCTGCAAGGATGAAACCGGCACCGGCCAGCGCATCTTCAATACTGTTTACTCCGGCATCTACCTGAATAAATCCCTCTGCCAGGTCCTCGGGAGAAACACCGGAACCGGACCAGATCGCATCCGCCAGCGGTTCCAGTCCCTGCTCTTTTGCAACTGTGGCTTTGGTCCGCCGCTTTGGTTTGAACGGCAGATAGAGGTCTTCCAATTCCTGTTTTTCATAGGTATTCGCTATCCTGCTCTTCAGATTCTCGTCCAGTTTCCCCTGTTCCTCAATGGTCTTGAGAATCGTCTTCTTCCGGTCGTTCAGATCCTGGACATGGGTCATGTTCTCAGCTATGGCATTCACAACCGCTTCATCCAGATTTCCGGTCCGCTCTTTGCGGTACCGTGAAATGAACGGAACCGTCATCCCCTCGGTCAGCATTTCAATTACCGAAGCACACTGGTTGATCCGTGCTCCCGACTTGTCTGCAATGTACGTGAGATCGTTTACCTGCATCTGTTTCACCTTCTTCAGCCTCCATTGCCGGTAGCAGTCCAACAGAAGATTCTATCCGTTATTTACTTGATTATCAATCGGATATTACTGGAACTGAATGGTCTTTCGTAATTGAATCCAATCTTTAGAAATGATAGGATTGGTGCGGGCCCGGGTGGCGGAATTGGTAGACGCACAGGACTTAAAATCCTGCGGCTTTTTGCCATGCCGGTTCGATCCCGGCTCCGGGCACCATATTTCCTTCAATCCAAAACTTCGGCCCGTTTGGAATCCTCCATCTTGTGCACAGTCCACGCATATATCATGACGAGGATGGCCAGAATGAGATCCGGAAGTAATGCCGCCCAGTCCAGCTCATCCCACATGGCGGAAATTTTCAGATATATCGGCAACTCCCGATACAGAAAGACAGACAGTTTTCCCCACCAACCCGGCAACATGTCATGAAATGCGTACAGATATGCCAGTGCCGGCGCACACAACTGAAGCAACACCATGATCGACGCCGAGATCAGCCGGGAACCCAGTAACCAACTGAACAACAATAGAAAACCATTCAGAATGACAGCCGACGATACCGTAAGCAGCAGAAACCGCATCATGGCATGAAATGAGCCGAGTGAAATGAAAACCGGAAGCAGGACGACAAGGATCAGTTTCAGTTGAAAGCCGGCCAATCGCTTCCAGGTCTGTTTCCGTTCCCACAAGAAAAGCAGTGTGCTCAGGAAATACAGAACCGGTAATGTCATGGACAGAGCAGATGCCCAGGCCCAGTCTACCGTGCTCCCGCCGGTACGAACAGGCAGTACGATGGAACCTGCATGAATCCCATCCGGGCGGATATCCACCATCAGCAACAGCACCAGCAATCCCGTTCCCGTAATTACAGCCGGCAATACACGCTTACAATTTGTCCAGAATTTCCTGTACGACTTCATCAATGGTCTTCCCTGTGGTATCGATGTAAACTGCATCATCCGCCTGACGTAACGGCGCCAACGCACGCCCACTGTCCTGGCGGTCCCTCTCAATCTGACTGTGCAGTATCTCTTCCATGGATGTCTTCAGATCCGGATCGTGTTCCCGCAACTGCTCAAACCGGCGCCTGGCCCGCTCTTCCGCTGTTGCATCCAGAAAAAACTTGTGGGCGGCGTCCGGAAACACGACCGTTCCGATATCCCGTCCCTCAAGCACAGAAGGTCGAGCACTTCCGATCTTCCGCTGAAGTTGACTCAAACGGCTGCGAACAGACGGGAGACGGGAATAGTCCGACGCCAGCCGGGACGCATCCTGTGAAAGTACCTGTTCGCTCATGTCCTTTCCGTTCAACCGGATCCGACCTTCCCCATCAAAATCCACCTGGATTTCGTCCAGATTGCTCCTGATAACGGCTTCATCCCGGCACGGTATTCCCATCCCGTCCAGGTACAACGCAACGGCCCTGTACATGGCGCCCGTGTTGAGATACAGATATCCCAGGCGTTCCGCCACCATTCGGGCTACCGTACTCTTGCCGGACCCCGATGGTCCATCAATGGCGATTACACTGACCGTCAAAGAACCTCCCGCAATACGGTGAGAAAACGCTCGTTATCATTGTGAAGTCCGTAGCTCATCCGCAACCAGGTGGGCATTCCGTATCCCTGGAGGGGACGCACAATCACACCCTTCTTCTGCATGGCCTCAAATACACCGCATACGTCCCTTCCCGTATCCACCACAATAAAATTGCCTTCATCACCGATGTACGGGAGACCCAGTTTCTTCAGCCCCTCAATCACAAATGCCTTTTCTCTCCTGACCAGATCAACAGACTTCCGCACATGGTCATCACAGTTCAATGCCTCATTACAGGCGGCTTGGGCCAGCAGGTTGACATTGAACGGTGAACGGACTTTTTCCAACTGTGTCAACGTATCCGGGTGTCCGAACCCGTACCCGACACGCAAGCCCGCCAGACCGAATATCTTCGAGAATGTACGCAAAATCAGTATGTTTTGCCTTCCCTCCCGCAGATATTTCATGGAATCCGGATAGTTCGGATTTTCAACAAATTCGTAATACGCCTCATCCAGCACCACCAGAATATTATCCGGAACCTGATCGATAAACCGGTCCAGTTCTTCTGCCGTCAGCATGGTGGACGTTGGATTGTTGGGATTGGCGATGTAGATAATCTTGGTTTTCTCGTCAATGGCATTCAGGAAACCGGCCAGATTGTGCCCCATCCGGTCATCCGCGTCAATCTCAATGCCTTCATGATTGGACGCCAGCGTGGCAATCTTATACATGGCAAATGCATACTTGGAGTACAAGGTCTGTTCGCCCACATCCAGGAATGCCTTTGCCGTCATTTCAATAATTTCAGAAGAACCGTTCCCAAAAATAACCCAGTCGGGATCCACTCCATGCTTTGCCGCCATCTTCTCCCTTAGATCATATGCGCCACCATCGGGATAGATGTGCAGCTTATCGATATAGTTTCGTACCACGTCTTTCACGGACTGGGGAGCACCCAGCGGATTCTCGTTCGACGCGAGCTTTGCAATTTCGTTCGGGTTCAGTCCAAATTCGCGGGCGACGGTTTCGATCGGTTTCCCCGGGATATACGGAGACAGGGAAGAAATCAAGCGAGGTTGCTTTAACATGTAACCTCCAAGGTTAGCTGCGGCTGATGTTCATTCAGCCACCACTCGACGGTTGCACTCTATCGATCCTGAGCGTCCGTCGATTTCCACAACTGTTTGACCTCGGCAGCCGTCAATCGCCGGGATTCACCGGGTTTCAGCGATCCCAGATCAACAGCACCGATGCCGATACGCTTTAACCGCACAACCGGATGTCCAACTTTTTTGAACATCCTGCGCAACTGATTCTTCTTGCCTTCCGAAATGCGGACTTTCAGCCAGCTGTTCCGGCCGTGCCCTACCATTTCCACCTCAGCGGGGCGGGTTTGAATGCCATCCAGCTCAATACCGGATTCAAGACGTGCGATGGTTCGCTCATCCGGAACCCCACGGACCCTGACCAGATAGGTCTTGACCACATGATCGGAAGGCCGCATCAGATGTGCCGCCCATTCCCCGTCATTCGTGATCAGTAGCAGCCCTTCTGAATTATAATCCAGACGGCCCACCGGAAACAATGCGTCCGTGTCTTCGTTGCCCAGAAACTCCATAACCGTGGGACGTTGCTTTTCGTCACTTCTGGTGGTCACCACACCCACCGGTTTATACAATGCAATATAGACCATTTTCCTGCGGGGACGGACGGTCTCCCCATCAACTTTAACCACATCGTGTTCCGAGTCTGCTTTGCTTCCCAGTTCTTTCACAACCCGTCCATTCACGCTCACGCGACCTTCCAGTATCAATGTTTCGGCCTTTCGCCGTGAGCAGACACCCGCGCGGGCAATAATCTTCTGGAGTCGATCGGTACTCATTCTTCGGTCACTCCGATTTCCTCAAGCGTGGGAAGATCCTGCAGCGACCCCAGGCCAAAGAGCTCCAGAAATGTCTGGGTCGTGCGGTACAGCATCGGTCGTCCCAGAACATCCTTGCGCCCTGCAATCCGGATCAGCTCCAATGATTGGAGATTTCTCAGTATGTTGGATACCGACTGAACACCACGCATGGCCGCCGTTTCCTGGGCTGTAACGGGCTGACGGTAGGCAACGATGGCCAGCGTCTCCATAGCCGCTCCCGAAAGCGACAGCTTCCGGTCACTTTCCCTGAGCCGCGTCAGCAGGGGGTGAAAACGGGAAGCTGTAAGAAACTGGTACCCTCCGCCCACAAACACAAGTGTCATGCCGCGGTCAGCATACTGTTCCTGAATGTTCTCCAGGGCCTGACGGACCTGTTCAACCGGTTTCTCAACTACTTTTGCAATTCGTTCGTCGGTTACCGGAGAGTCCGAAGCAAACAGCACCGCTTCCACCATGTGAATCAATACGGCATCCACCTGACTCATTCGAACCTCATCACCAGTTCCTGCTGACGGGCTTCATCAAACGGCCGTCTTCGTATCAGGACGATTTCTTCAAAGTTGCCGGTCTGGGATACCGCCAGATTTCCGTCCCGGATCAATTCCAGCAACGAAACAAACAGGTACACCACGTAGCCCCTGTCCCGGTTCCGGGACATTTCACTGAACCGGACTTTGCGGTGCTTCCGAAATACATCGAAGACAAGATCCAGAACGTCTTTCATGGTATACGGTTTGGGTTTAACAATCACGGGACGCATCGCCTTGACCCGCTCGATCACCCGTGCATAGTGTTCGACCAGCAGAAAAGCGGCATTGTCCGACAGTTCGAACGTTCGCTCTTCCTGACGGGCCTGCTCCCGGATTCCGCGTGGGTACCGTCGGCTGAATTCCTGATGCATGCCGTCGAGAATCTGCGCAGCCTTCATCACTTTTTCATATTCTTCCAGTTGGAAGATCAACTCTTCCTTCATCTCATCAAAGGTCTCTTTTTCTCGCGGAATCATAGACTTGGCTTTCATCAACATAAGCGTGGAAGCCATAACGAAGTAGTCGCCCGCAATATCCAGATTCAACTCTTCCATTCGTCTGAGATAGGCTGCGTACTGACGGGTAATATCCGCAATCGAGATCTCGGAAATCTGCAGCTTATGTTTCCGCACCAGGTGAAGCAGCAGATCCAGCGGTCCGTTGAAACCGTCCAGTTGAAGTTGGATATCTTCGGTCGACGTCGGCTGCATCATAGTCCTTTCAGGTTCATCACTTTTCGTACATCTTCCATGGTGACCGCAGCCACTTCCCTTGCCTTACATGCGCCGTCTCTGAGAATGTCTCTGAGATCGTCCGGTCTTGATTTCAGTTCCCGGATCCGGTCACCCACCGGAATGACCCGCTCCAGAATGTGGTTCAGGAGTACTTTTTTACAATCGAAACATCCGATCGATGCCGTCCGACAGCCGTCGGCGCAGTACGCCTGCTCTTCATTCGTGGAGAAAATCTTGTGCAGTGTAAATACGGGACAATCATCCGGTTCTCCGGGGTCTGTCCGGCGCTTTCTTCGGGTATCGGTCAGCATGGTATTGATTTTATGGGTAATTTCTTTTTCCGAATCTTCCAGAAAGATACAGTTGTCATAACTCTTGCTCATTTTCCGGCCATCCAGTCCGGGAACACGCTTGGCCTCTGTCAGCTTGGCTTCCGGCTCCGGGAATATCGTACAGTCGTACAGATGGTGAAACCGGCGGACGATTTCACGTGCCAGTTCCAGATGAAACAACTGGTCTTCACCAACGGGAACCGCATTGGCCTTATAGAGAATAATATCTGCGGTCTGCAGGACCGGGTAACCCAGAAAACCATAGTTGGACAGGTCCTTGTCCTGCATCTGGGCCCGTTTTTCCTTGTAGGTCGGTACCCGTTCCAGCCATCCCAACGGCGTCAGCATCGACAGCAGCAGGTGCAACTCCGCGTGCTCCTTCACATCGGATTGGACAAACAGAACACTTTTGGATGGATCGACACCGGCCGCAATATAGCCCGCCACCACTTCCAGGATATACGACTGCAGCATACTGGTGTCTGAATACATGGACGTCAGGGCATGCCAGTCTACCACGCAATAAAAACAGTCGTGATCTTTCTGTAAAGCAACGTAGTTATGAAGGGCGCCCACCAGGTGCCCGATATGAAGCCGGCCGGTCGGCTGTGTTCCACTCAATACGCGTTTTCTCTTCGACATCTCACACTCCCATGACCATTCTCAGTATTGCGATCACCGGACTCATGATCAGACCCAGCACGCCGGTATACAACAGGATCAGCAGTATAATGAACCCGAAGGGTGCAATCGGTTCCACATATTTGGTATACACCTCTTCCGGAATCAGACCGTACAGGACACCCGACCCGTCCAGCGGAGGAATCGGGATCAGGTTGAACACGGCCAGAATAAAATTGATAATGACGGAATAAAATACGAGATACAGAAGTGGTTCCAGAACTGATTGCTGGTAGATAAACAACGCGGATATCTTGAAAACCACGATGAAAATGACCCCCAGCAGAATATTGCTCAGTGGACCCGCAAACGAAACGAGAAATGTGCCGAATCGGCGATCCTTGAAATTCAACGGATTCACGGGAACCGGTTTCGCCCATCCGAACAGGGGAATTGCTCCCTTTGAGAAAATCATAATCATCGGAAAAATCACTGTTCCCAGAATATCCATATGAACGATCGGATTCATGGAAATCCGACCCAGTCGTTTGGCCGTATCGTCGCCCATCCAATGTGCGCTGAGCGCATGAGCCGATTCATGTACAACGAGCCCGAACAGTAATGCAATGTATTGGATCAGTCCCATTCCGATATCTATGTTCAAGTGTTTCCTCCGGTCTTCAATACACGCCCATTGTACCAGAAACCGGAAGGCCACGGAACACGCAGCGGGTAATCACTGTTCCTTCAATTCCCGGATACCACCATTTTCCAGTACATAGACCTTGTCCTGGTACACAATCGGATTCAAGCGGTCGTCAACCGAGATGACACGTGGTTTTCCATCTCTGAAATGCAGCACTTCCGTTTTTTCACGGAATTCAATCATCACGGCACGGTCCCGACGGATAATCCGAAACACAAAATTGCCCACATCCTTCACGGAAAACACAAGTCGTTTTTCCAGCAAAGGCCTGTCACCGGTACGAACAACCAGATCTGCCTGCAATTGTCCGGATTTCCAGGCAGAGAGTACATCAAACAGTCCCATGTCCTCCAATGCCAGCCGAACCTCCAGCAATCTGCCCGCTACCGGCTCCCACCGGAACACCAATGCATCGCGGTCAGCCTCTGAGCGATCCAGTCTCTTGAACTTCTTGCTGTCTTTTTTCCAGACCAGCCGCTCACCGTCTTCCATCCGCAGCAGGATTTTTCCATCGGTTGGAATCGCGTCCAGCAGATTGCGTTCCGCTTTCACGCTTCCCAGCTTTTCCAGAGAATTCAGGTTCATCGCTTCGAGTCTGTCCCCTGATTGGAGAAACACCATCTCCGAAACAACTTGCAGGTAAGAAAAATCTTCCAGTATCAGTGCCCCTTCTTCCTCCCTGAACAGACCGGGAATCGGGCGTTTGACACCCGAATTCCGATTCCAGAGGAGCGGTGTCCATTCCGGGATCAGCACAAGCGGTCCTGCGGTAATCGGGATCCTGCTGCAATCCTGCATCAGTCCGATCAGCGGGACGGGATCATTCAGCCGTACAGACTCCGCAATATCCATACCGTTTCGGACATTCAGCGTTGTCGTGTCTGCTGTTGATTCTATGGTAATCCATCGGCTCGCATCCGCCACATCCACCACAACGCAGTCGGAGATCCTCTTCAGGATTGTGCCATCCAACCTTTGCATTTCCAGTGTATTACCTCTGCCAACGAGAAACATTGGTGCTCCTCCCACCGGAATCGCACCCAGCAACCGGCCGTTTTCAGCGATCAGATGGCAGCTGGAGCTTAACAGGATAAAAAGCACCAGTATCCGCTTGATAGAAAATCCCACTGGACTCTCCTCTCAGAAAAGTGAAGTTATAGTCAAACTGTTTTTCCAGTTTGGAGAATTGACCGGAAACCGGATCAGTCAGATAACAGTTTCCGTCTTTGCACTGAATCAGAACGTATATCCTTCCATCCGGCCCCGATAAGGCAAACAGGTGTCGCCTCTTGTGTGAAACCGAAAACGTTTGGCGTGTGTCCAGGTTCTTCGAGGGATCCACAACCCGCATTTTGACCTTCTTCGCCTGGAAAATGGCCGCCATAATCGATGCATCCATATATTCCAACACCAGCCGTCCTCTTTCATCCACAAACAGGTTTCGAAGCAGACCTTCCTGGACAGTTTCATTCTGCCATGCGGCCGTTTGGATGTTCAGCGGGCGTGCCTCTATTCTGAAAGAACCGAGATCACCCTGGTCCACCCGGAAACGAACCAGCCATGCACGCGAAGGACTGTCGAGAAACTGTTCTTCCAGGACACCGGCCGGAGCGGTCCGGGACAGTTGTTCCCACCCATTCCCGGCATAAACATCCAATTCCCCATCCTGCCAGAGAAAGAGGTGTTCTTCGGAACGGACAATCCGGGCCAGATCCAGGTGTATCCCGTCTTCCATCTTGAGGTGGTGTGAGAACCGATACTTCTCTGCTGTACCTGAAACCGGATTGATGATTTGCATGCCGGAAGAAGTCGGCAGATGGATCGTATTCCCGCTCACCATCCATTGACCGGAGACAGGCGAACCGACATCAGGCAGCAATGTTTGTTCCGGAAGTGGTATTGTCTCTCCCGTTCGCACATTCACGATACCCTGCCGGGTGATCACAAAAAGAAGCCGATCCACACAGACTACCCAGCCGGGAAGGATATTCTCAGCACCAGAAGAGAACTCCTCCGTCCCTGTTCTGCACATACCGCTTTCCACATCCACCAGAAAATCCGTCCATTGCCCCTTGAGGACAATGGACTCGCCACAGACCAGGCCAGTAAATGAAAAAAGCAACAGCCAGGTCAGCAGGATCTTCCCGCACATCCATCCGGCAAACGGGTATCGCATAAGCTACTCCTTCCCGGAAGAAGGATGATGTCTTGCAGCAGATTCCATCAAGCGGTCCGGCTCCGGGCCTCTACGCAACCGATAGCAGACCGGTCTTCCACCCATTACCACCGGTTCGAAAACAGGGTTTGTATGTGCAGGATTCTCACTGTATCCCGTAAAAAGGAGGCCATCATCTTTCATCAGGTCCGTCATCGCCTTCAGTACGCGCCTTCGTACCGCTTCTCCGAAATAAATCAATACGTTTCGACACAGGATAATGCTCATCTGTCCCAATCTCAGATACCGTCCATCCTCGGCCAGGTTGAAACGCTGAAACATGACCATGTCCTTCACCTCATCGGTAACCCGGTATCCATCTCCGACAGGCTCGAGATATCGACTCAGAAGCTCACGCGGCAGAGCACGCACGCTTTCGCGGGTATAAATCCCGCGTTGAGCATGCTTCAAGGCTGTTTCGTTCAGATCAACAGCCAGAATTTCCACACCCGCTCTCGAATCCACTTTACGTTTTGCTTCCAGGGCCAGCATAGCCACGGTGTAAGGCTCCTCGCCGGTTGCGCATCCAGCGGACCAGATTCGAACCGGTCCCGCACCGAGGGCACTCTTCTGCTCCAGTAGATCCGGAATGATTGTGGAACGTAAGGCATCCATTTGCGGTACGTTCCGGTAAAAGCTGGTTTCCGTCGTCGTTATGCTGTCAAACAGGTTCGTCAGTTCACGGATTTCCATTTTCTGCTGCAATATCATGAAGTAATACGAAAAGGTGTCAAGACCCAGAACCCTCAGACGTGATTTCAGACGGTGCTCCAGAAAGGATCTTTTTGAATCATGAAAATAGATGCCGGACTTACGATGAATAAAATCACGAAAGATGCGGAACTCTTCATCCGACAGTGCCGGGCTGTTTTCATTTACCATCGTCACCATGAGGAGAGTGTATCGCACTCGCTTTCTCACCCGCAACAGACAATAGGTGTCTATTTCCAGATTCGAGTGTTTCAGACATCCTCTTGTGCCCCGGCATTTCGCTTTCCCCACAGTGAACTGCCCCTTGCTATCTTACCGGGTATGCGGTACACATAGACGGACGGATTTGTGCGGATGTACGGGAGGAAACGTGGAAAGAAACAACAACAATATCCTGACAGTACTGGGTGTTCTGGAAAAACTGGAAACCAGCATGCGTGACCTGTATGCCTGGCTTTCCGATCATTTCAAGGAAGAAGAACAGTTGCACTGCCTGTTCAAGAGAATGAGCAGAGAAGAGGAAACCCATGCCGCCACGGTGAGATATCAGAAACGCGTGGTCCACCAGAATCCGGATTCTTTTGACGAGGTTTCTGTAAACCTGGAAGAGATTGAGGACATGATTGCCGTCGTTTCCAGCTACCTGGAGAAGAAACCGGATCTCTCCCCCAGGCAGGCCGTCCAACTGGCTCTGGATTTTGAATCTTTTGATGAAGAGCGGTTGTATCGTCATGTCATACTGGACTCATTCCCGGAAATGGCGCCCCTTATCCAGAGCCTGACAGCACACGATGAGGAACACGTCAAACTCATTGAAGATTTTGCCGGACACTATCTGGCGGAAACTGGCCAGGATTCCTGATATTCGCTTCCTTTCCCGTTTTTTTTCTGTGGGCAAACATGCCTGACAAATGTGACCCTTTCTGGTATCTTGTTACCGAATGACGGCACCTGGAGGCTGTATGAAGCAGATCGTAGAATGCGTACCCAATTTCTCAGAAGGCAGAGACCAGTCTGTACTGGATCAGATTTCCCAGGCAATTAAATCCGTAGACGGGGTTCAGTTACTGGATGTGGATCCCGGAGCCGATACCAACCGCACGGTTTTTACCTTTATCGGCAATCCGGATGCTGTTGTCGAGGCAGCATTTCAAGCCATTCGCTGCGCCGGTCAATTGATCGACATGCGCAATCACACCGGTACCCATCCCCGCATGGGCGCCACCGATGTCTGCCCGTTCATTCCAGTTTCCAACATCACCGTTGAAGAGTGTGTTCAACTGAGCCACAAACTGGCCAAACGGGTCGGCGAAGAACTGGAAATTCCGGTCTACCTCTATGAACACGCGGCAACCAGCCCGGAACGGACCAACCTGGCCACCATCCGGAAAGGGGAATACGAGGGACTGGAAGACAAATTGAATGATCCCGCATGGAAACCCGACTATGGTCCCGCCCGGTTCAATGCCAGGTCCGGCGCCACCGTGATCGGTGTTCGGGAATTTCTGATTGCATACAATGTGACCCTCAATACCAGGGAAAAAAAGTATGCCGTTGACATTGCCCTGGAACTCCGGGAGAAAGGCCGACCCAAACGAGTCGGCAATATCACACCATTTTATACCAATGGCACCCAGGTCAAGCACGAACCGGGAAAGTATCTCTGCGGGTCCTGTGATGACGTATGTGCAACACCGGAAGAGCTGGCCGCCCATTGCCGGGATGCACACCGCTATGACCTTGCGGAAATTCTCAAAGAACATGATATGTCCTTGGACAATCTGGACGGAAAAGCGGCTATCAAACCGGGGACCTTTACCCATTGTAAAGCGATTGGCTGGTTTGTGGATGAGTACGACAGAGCACAGATTTCCATCAACCTGACCAACTATAAGATCACGCCACCCCACCTCGTTCTGGAAGAAACCCGTCGCCTGGCGGCAGAACGGGGCCTTGTCGTTACCGGCTCTGAAATTGTCGGCCTGATCCCTTTCGAAGCGCTTTATCAGGCAGGGCTGTATTACCTGCAAAAACAGGATAAATCAGCCGGACTGCCAGTTGATGATGTCCTGAAAATGGCCGTCTATTCCATGGGGCTGGAAGATGTATCTGAATTTAAACTTGAAGAAAAAGTTCTCGGATACCCTTCCCTGGAAGGACGCAGTCTCGTCCAAATGAGAACGGCCGACCTGGTTGATGAAATCAGCCGTGATACCCCGGCGCCGGGAGGCGGCTCCGTATCCGCACTGGCCTCCGCCATGGGTGCCGGTCTCGCTTCCATGGTAGCCGGTCTGACCATCTCCAAGAAGGGTTATGAATCCGTGAAGGAAGACATGGCCCATGTCGGAGAACACGCACAGAAACTCAAGCGCTCCCTGGTTGAGGGCGTTGATGATGACACGGACGCCTTTAATGCCTATTTTGAAGCCCTTCGAATGCCCAGAAAAACAAAAGAAGAAAAGGAACGACGGGATGCGGCCATGCAGGACGGATTGAAGCTGGCGATCGATGTCCCGCTGAAAACGGCGAAAGACAGTCTGGAAGCCATCCGGGCATGCGCCGTTGTCGTGAAGAAAGGCAATGTAAATTCCGTCACCGACGGGGGTGTGGGCGCTGAAATGGCGTACGCAGGACTCCGTGGTGCCATACTCAACGTGAAGATCAACCTGCCGGGCATCAAAGACGATGCGTATGTGACCGACATGAAGCAGGCGTGCGAAGAATTGATCCGGGAAGGAACTGAATTGATGGCGGACATCCGCGAACAGGTGGCATCCACCATCGAATCTCTCTAGACAGACGGGGACTCCGGTCCCATTGGAGCTTTCATGAAAACCTTGACCGAATTGCTGGACCGGGCGAAATCCGCCCGAACCCGACGTCTTGCGGTGGCCGAAGCGTCGGACCCGGCCGTTCTGCAGGCCGTATCCCGTGCGGTAGAAGATAATCTTGTCGAACCGGTACTCTTCGGAAACCAGGAAACCATCAAGCGGCAGGCACGTGATCTGGGCATTCCGTTGGACAACATGACTATCTCTCATTGCGATACGCCGCAGGAAGCCGCCAGGCAGGCCGTTACATGCGTTTCCGAAAAGAAAGCGGACATCGTCATGAAGGGGCTGGTCAGTACCGACGTCTATCTGCGTGCAGTCCTGAACAAGGAGTGGGGACTTCGAACCCGGTCCATTCTGTCCCATGTCGCCCTGTTTGAAATTCCTGCCTATCACAAACTGGTACTGGTAACCGACGCTGCCATGAACATCGCTCCGGACATTCAACAGAAAATTCATATCACAAAGAACGCGGTGCAATTCATGCGAAACCTCGTGTCCGACAAACCCCGGGTGGCTTTCCTCGCCCATTCCGAGAAGGTCGATCCGGACAGCCCGGCTTCTGCTGATGCGGCCATGCTGGCAACCATGGCTGATCGCGGCCAACTGGGTGATATCCTGGCGGACGGACCCTTTGCACTGGATAATGCCATTTCCGCAGAAGCCGCCGCTCACAAAGGGATTACCGGTGACGTGGCAGGCAACGCCGATATTCTCATCTGTCCGGATATTCAATCCGGCAACGTACTATACAAGTCCCTGACCTATTTCGGGTCTGCCCGATGCGCGGCACTGATCGCCGGCGCAGCTGCCCCGGTTGTCCTGACATCCAGAGCGGATACGCCGGAAAACAAGCTGATGTCCATTGTATTCGCGGTCGTAAACAGCCAGTGAGGAACACCATGGTGTACAAGATCCTGACGATCAATCCCGGCTCGACTTCCACCAAGCTGGGATACTATGAAGACCGCGAAGCAAAGGTGGTCGAAACACTTCATCATTCCAACGAAGAACTGGCCGAGTTCGACAGTATCGCTGAGCAGCTTCCATTTCGCCGTGACGCAATTATGCATTTCCTCGATCAACATGGGATCCCGATCCATACACTGGATGCGTTCTGCGGTCGTGGCGGCCTGCTGAAACCCATTTCCGGTGGCGTTTATCGGGTGGGGCCACTGATGAAAACACACCTGAAAGCTGCACGATATGGTGAACATGCATCCAATCTGGGTGCCATTCTGTCAGATGAACTCGCCAGAATGGCCGGTGACAAGCCGGCATTCATTGTAAATCCGGTCGTGGTGGACGAACTGCAGGATATAGCGCGTTTCTCCGGCATGCCCGACAATCCCCGCATATCCATTTTCCACGCACTCAATCAGAAGGCTGTTGCCAACCGGTACGCAGAATCCTGCTCCCGTGATTACGAAGACCTGAAGTTGATCGTGACCCATCTCGGCGGTGGCATAACCGTGGGTGCCCATCAGAACGGGCGGGTAATCGACGTCAACAATGGCTTATCCGGAGAAGGTCCGTTTTCTCCCGAGAGAAGTGGTGGCGTCCCCACCCTGAAGCTGATTGAGTTGTGTTTTTCCGGTCGCTATGAACCGGAAACCATGAAACGGATGGCTGTCGGGAAAGGCGGACTTGTCGCTTATCTCAGAACCAATGATGCGCGGGAAGTGGAAGAACGGATCGCGAACGGGGACGAGAAGGCCGAACTGGTGTACCGGGCCATGGCCTATCAGATCGCAAAGGAAATCGGCGCCATGCATGCTGTACTGCATGGAAAAACCGATGCCATTATCCTGACAGGTGGAATGGCGCGAAGTGAGCTCCTGATCGGTTGGATCAAAGAAATGGTCTCCACGCTTGCGGAAGTGGTGGTCTATCCGGGGGAAGACGAACTGCTCGCCATGGCCGAAGCATGCAGTCAGGCACTCGCGGGAAAACTGGCGATACAAGACTACGCCTGACCCGGAAAATAGACATCGTCAGGAAAGGTCCTGGCTCCGGTCAGGACCTTTCCATCAGAGATTTTGCAATTCTCTTTCCCTCTTCCACGCCCGGTTGATCGAACGGATCAATATTCAACAGCTTTCCCGTCACTGCCGTCTGCATCTCAAACAGAAAGATAAGCCGTCCCATCATCTCGGCGTTGATCTGGCTCAGCTCGTAGCAGATCACAGGCTGACCGTCGTTTTCGATCGATTGCATGGTCCCCTCGCATTCTGCCTGCATCAGACTGTCCAGTGTGTGTCCATTCAGTATTTCAAAGGGCGGAAGTGTCTGAAAAGCATCTCCCAGTTCAAGCCTGGGCATTTCAGCAACCCGGAAAAAAGCAAACACTTTGTTTTGAGGACCTTCCCGATACAACTGCAATTGTGAATGCTGGTCCGTAACACCCTTCGCCAGAACAGCCGTCTGTCCGGTACGCACTTCCCGACCGTTGGTATCCAGTCGTTTCCCGAGAGACTCCCCGAACAACTGCAGATACCATTCACCGAAAGTCTGAAGCCGATCGCTGTAAGGGAAAACAACCTTGATGCTCTTTCCCGCTTCGGCAAGTGCATAGTCCAGTGCGGCTCCCGTACAGATCCTGTCCAACCCATCCCGCTTTTCCTTACGCGCCCCCAGCAATAACCGGATCACATCCACACCCGCAAACATGCACGGGAAAAGTCCGACAGGCGAAAGCACCGAAAACCGCCCCCCGACGTGCTTTGGAACAGGAAGCGCGTGTAAATCCAGTTCTTCCGCGAGTTGACGGAGCACGCCCCTTTCCGGATCCGTTGTCAGCACAATCCGTCGATGGGTTTCATCCTTACCCAGGTCCGCTCTGAATCGATCATAGAACAAGCGGAACAAAGCGAGCGGTTCCACCGTGGAACCCGATTTCGAAACGACATTCAACACCGTCCTCTCCGGTTCCAGATTCGAGAGAATCCGCCTGACAGAGTGACTGTCCACGTTGTCCACAATGACAACACGACGGTTCAGGGAATCCGGCAATGCATCCAGAATCATCCGGGTACCGAGTGCGGAACCGCCAATACCCAGCACAATAAGATGATCAACACCCGCTGGAAGTTGATCCAGTACACGGTCACATTGATCCACATAGGCTGTTGTTTCCGGAAGCTCAACAAAACCGACACTGTCATCTTTCATCAGGTTTTCTGCTTCCTGTGAAGCCCGTTGCCGTAATCCCTGAAACTCACGCTCCTGCTTTCGATCAGACAGTCGCCGAAGGGACAATTTCAGTTCCATTTCCAGTCTCCTTTCAATTCCACGAATGGAAGCGACGCATTTATCTCTCCATCAAAAAGATCTATCGGATGCGAGACTGCGTATCCATGCGACAGTTCCGCTATTGACACCTGACACCATCCTTTGCCGTCAACGATCACAGTCACCATTTGATCTTCCGCGCTGATCCGGTTCACCGGCATTCCACGCGCCTGTCGCATCGGCAGACCCGGCATGACAATGCTGCCCGGTACCAGCCTCAGAAAATGCGGCGTACGGGTCCAGTTCCAGTCTTCCTGGCCCAATCCGTCAAAATGACGATGAAACCAGCCAATCCCGGGTCCGCGTGCAGCCAGTCCCCGGAACGCACCGCACTTGATCAGTTCCAGAACCATATCAGGTGAGAACACGAGTGCGTCTTCACAGCCGGCGGTCTCAACCGCCGGTTTCTGTCCGTACAGTATAGGACCAATCCGGTGCACAAAATATGTTGCTTCTACCAGCCGATCAACTCCAGACGCTGTGAACAACATGTCTTTCACATACCCGCGTGTGTTCACGTCCCGATTCGTGCGTGATTGTCCCGTTCCAATTTCAAAATTACCGTTCTCACACGTCGGGAAAGGTGCGTCCGCCGATTCGGGTACGGCCAGAGCGAGCAACTTCTCGACAACTGCCCATTCCGGCAACCAGCCGCCCACCCCGACTTCCCTCACCTTCCCTTTTTCCAGAACCCGGATACGGGTGTATGCGCGGGAACCGCGCATTTCGAAACCGTCTTCCGTCACCGTTTCCAGTCGGATCCGCTGGTAAATCTCGACATCCTCCGCGTCCCGGTCCTGTTCAATTTTTCGCATCAGTTCATCTACTGCCCGTTTGAACATACTGTTGTCTAAGACCCTCATAAACAGCAATGGAAACGCTGTTTGACAGGTTAATACTCCTTGTTGGACCCGTCATCGGAATCCGTACCAGACAGTCCTGGAAGCGTTCCAGAATCAAATCCGACAGCCCGACGGTTTCCCTGCCGAAAACCAGATAGTCCCCGGGTTTGTAGCTCATCTCCCACAAAACACGTTCCGCTTTCTTCGTGAAGAAAGACAGACGTTCCGGCTTCTCCGATTTCAGGAAGGCGTCCAGGTTATCGTGTACATGCCAGTCCAGATGCTGCCAGTAATCCAGCCCGGCCCGTTTCATATATCGATCGGAAAGTGAGAATCCGAGCGGCCGCACCAGATGAAGAGAGCAGGACGTGCCTACGCAAAGTCGTCCGATATTGCCCGTGTTCTGTGGGATCTCGGGTTCAATCAACACTACGTTGAACATGAATCTCCTCATGTTTATTCAATACTGAACCGAGTTTATCACAGCTGGATACCACTCGTTGAAAACCCCGGCGCTTTCCTTTATAGTGGTGTCGTAGCAGAGCAATAGATCAGTCTAGGAGGCATAAAATGGATTTCCTCAAACAACTGGGTCTGGATTCCGTTTCCCCGGGATCCTATGCAGGTGAATGGCTGCCGGCGAACGGCAGAGAAGAACTGGTTTCCGTAAATCCAGCTACTGGAGAGGCGATCGGAACCGTCCTGCAGACCAATGAGGATGATTACGAGACAGTTGTTCAACGTGCACATGAAACATGGAAAAGCTGGCGTATGGTTCCGGCACCCGTTCGCGGACTTGTGATTCGCGACCTGGCCGACGAACTTCGTAAATACAAGGAACCCCTCGGTAAACTCGTATCACTCGAAATGGGCAAAATCTATCAGGAAGGCCTGGGTGAAGTACAGGAAATGATCGACATCTGTGACTTTGCGGTTGGTCTCTCCCGTCAGCTTTATGGGAAGACCATGCCTTCAGAACGGCCCGAACACCGCATCATGGAACAATGGCATCCCCTGGGAACCATCGGCATCATTACGGCATTCAATTTCCCGGTAGCCGTGTGGGCATGGAATGCCGCCATCGCAGCCGTCTGTGGTGACACCATGATCTGGAAGCCGTCGTCCAAGACACCGTTGTGTGCCGTTGCGGTTCAACACATCGCCAACCGCGTCGCAAAAAAACACAATTGCGAGGGGGTCTTCAACCTGGTTATCGGACGGGGATCCGTAGTCGGTGAGCGTCTGCTCAATGACAAGCGCGTCCCATTGATCAGTTTTACCGGTTCCGTTCCCATGGGCCGCCACGTGGCGGAAAAAGTCGGTGCCCGGCTGGGTAACACAATCCTGGAACTGGGTGGCAACAATGCGGTAATCGTGATGGAAGATGCGGACATCGATATGGCCGTGGACAGCGTGTTCTTCGGCGCAGTCGGTACAGCCGGCCAGCGCTGCACATCCACCCGTCGTGTCCTGCTCCACGATCAGGTCCGGGATCAGTTTCTCGAAAAACTCCTGGCCAAGTACAGAAAACTGAGAATCGGAGATCCGCTGGATGAATCCACCGTCATGGGTCCGTTGGTTGATGACGGTGCAATCGAAGCCTATGAACATGCCATCGCAGCCGTGAAACAGCAGGGTGGTCAGGTTCTCCAGGAAGGGGGCCGTCTGGACCGCAAGGGCAGCTTTGTGAGCCCCACTGTCGTGGCTGTCCCGGATAACCTGGATATCGTGAAAGAGGAGACCTTTGCTCCTCTTCTCTATATCATCCCCGTAAATTCTATTGAAGATGCTCTGCACAAACACAATGATGTCCCGCAGGGCCTCTCATCGGCAATCTTCACCAACACCGTGCGCTATGCTGAGGCATTCCTTTCTCCTGCGGGCAGTGACTGCGGTCTGGCCAACATCAACCTCGGCACCTCAGGTGCCGAAATCGGTGGTGCCTTCGGTGGGGAGAAGGACACCGGCGGCGGACGGGAATCCGGATCCGACTCGTGGAAACAATACATGCGCCGGGTAACATCCGCGATCAACTACAGCAAAGAGGTTGTCCTGGCACAGGGAATCGAATTCGGAGAGGACTGATCCAGTTCAACTACCGACGATACACAAAAAAAGGGGGCGAAAGCCCCCTTTCTTATTCCATGCATGTGGAAAGAGATGGTCTATTCACCGCTCACAGTAAACCGCGACTTTACCATTGACCGTTTCCAGGGAAATCCGGGCTTTCCCGTCCTCAAGCAGGGTCACATTCTTACCCTTCAGTTTGGTCTTCCACTCGCCGGATTCGTCCCGTTCCTTGAGATACGTCTGACCGGTTGACGAGGAAAGCTGCAGACGGCCGAGAACCGAAGCGGGGAGCGTAACCTGGAAAGAACCATTTATGGATTCCACCCGGACCTTGTCCAGCGTTGCGGACCGGGTTTCCAGTTTCACGTTACCATTGATCATGTCACAGATGAGTGAACGCTCGATATCCGTTGCCACAACAGACCCGTTGACCAGATCCGCCACCAGCGCCTTGCATGAAACGGCTTCACATTTCCCGTTCACCAGGTCAATCCTGCATTCACCCATATCTTTCATTTGAATGTCACCGTTTACAAGGTCCACATCCAGATTCATCCCGGCAGGAAGCGTAATGGTAAAATCGACCACCATGGAAGCGGATTTCCCGAATCCACAGAGCAGCTTGTTGCGGGGATAATCCACGGTCAGCAGGAGAGTATCACCTTTGCGTTCCGTTCGAATAGCGGCCTTCTCATAGAACTCCCGACAAGCTTCTTCTGTTGTTCCCTTTACCAGAACATCCGCGTTAATGATGATCGTCCTGTCACCGGAAGAATGAACGACACAATCACCTGTCACGTTTTCGATGCTCAGTTGTGTAATCCCTGAAATGTCGGTCAGTTTCTTGTGATACTGGTCGGTAATCTCGGCCGCCCCTGCGGTTGCTCCCACACCAATCAGCGCCAGAATCAGCAGGATTTTGATGTTTTTCATTGCATCACCCCTCTCACGTGCTGACTATGTATACGAAAGGGATTTTTTAATTGTTGCCGGATCCGGAAATTGGGTTCGGAAACATACTTTTCAGGGGTTCAGTTGCCAGAAACTGATCCAGCTTCTTCCGGAATATGTCCAGATGCACCTCCCAGAAATCCGGGCGGTAAGCACCGATATGGGGCGTCATGAGAACATCCTTCCTGTCCCACAATGGATGGTCTTTTCCCGGCGGTTCAGGATGGGTGACATCCGTTCCGTATCCTCTCACCAGCCTGCCTTCCAGTGCATCAGCCATATCCCGGTGATCCACCAGTTGGCCCCGCCCCACATTCACCACATAAGGCGGACGCTGAAACACGGCAATCCGCTCCCGGTTCACAAAACCTCTGGATTCTTCGTCGCCAGGAATCGCAAGGAAAAGAGCATCTGTTTCAGGAAGATAGATTTGCCACTGATCGAGTGTGTAAACCCGCGTGTCCGGAATTGCCTCACCTGTCCTGCGAACAACGAAGACTTCCCGGAACAACGGTCTCAACATTCTTACCAGTGGCCGTCCGATCCCGCCATAACCCACGACACAGGCATTCATCTCCCGGATCGGGTATTTCCGCGTATCCGCAAGCCGCTTCCGGATTTCATTGAATGCCCATTTACGCTGATCATACATACGCACAGCTTCGGGCATGCAGAAATAGAGACTCAGGAAAAGGGAAAGCGCCAGTTGAGCAATCGGTTCCCGGTCCATTTCATCTGCGTTGGTAACGGTTACACGCTCAATCCCATCCAATCGGGACAGCCTTCCCACGCCAATCTGCGGAGTATGAATCCACTTCAGCCGTCGGGCCGCGTTCCAGGCCTGATCCGGTATGGCCCAACCGAAATAGATGTCCGCATCACGTATTTCAGCATTCAGTTCCTCCCCATTTGCGGGAGAAACAATCGCCAATTGGGGAAAGTGACCCCTGAGACTGGCCACTCCGGCGTCCGGCAGTGTCCAGAATGGATTGTCGTGACGTGTATAAACAACCAGCTTCATGTTCGACAAATTCATCCGATCCGGATCGGATCAATGCATGACCGGCATGCCCATCATTCCCGGTTCCTTTTTCTCCTGCCCCGGCTCCCCTTTGTCAACGTTTACCAGGATGGTTCGAAAGTCCGGTCGAAGCTTCTTCAGACATGCACGCAACGTTTTCAGATCCATACTGATGAGTGCATCGTCCACTCGTTTTTCAAATCCGGGGTCACGGCCCCACAACAGGTCCAATGAACGGAAAGACGCCTTGTTGATGTTGGTCAACCGTTTCATACGTCGATCGATCAGCAGACTGTGGCAGAGTCGCTCCAGTTCGTCCTGTTCGACCGGCTGATGTAGGGACTCACTCACCAGTGCTTCCAGTCTTTTCGGCATATTTCCGACCTGCGCAGGAGCTGTTCCCATGTGAATCTGTATCATTGTGTTACCTGCAACCTGCCCTATGCTCGCACCGATACTGTACGCGAGGCCTTCCTTCTCCCTCAACTGGAATGAAATCCGCTGCGAAATCCGTCTGGCGGTCAACTGTAATGCCGCCCACTCTACATCCGTTTTTGGTTCAGGAAGTATTGCACTCATGAGGACATACCCCTGTCCGCCGGATTGTCTGATCTTTACCTGTTCAGCCATGTCTTCCATATGTGTCTTACAACGGAGATTCGGCCTCGCCAATGGCGCTGTTCCAAACAGTTCCGCAAGGCGGGATGCCAGTTGATCCGCATCCACCGACCCGACGACGGTTACCACCGTGTTCTCAGGAGCCAGATACACGTTCAGAAACTTTTGTAGAGCAACCCCATTCTCAACCGGATCCTTGAGATAGGTAGGCATGGACACATAACAATCCGGAAAGAGTTGCCTTTTCAGTTCTTGAGCCGCAGCCGCTCCCGTTGACCGTCGCATTCGATTGGCCATCAGACAGGCACGCATGGCCCTTTGAATCTCTTCTGAACCGGCCTGCCTCGCCCTTTGAAGAAGGTCTGCCACCAGTTTCAACGCCTCCGATTCCCCCCCGTCCGGAACACGAACGCGAAGAAACGACATATCATCCCGGGTGTAGTAATCATCAAATGGAATGAAGGGATGATCGGTAAACTGTACTTCGCATCCGATTTCTTCAAACGCCGATTGCTTCTCCCGATAACACTGTTCCAGCAGATATGCACTGAGATCCGCGCCACCGGGAACGTTGAATCGTTTCTCTATTGTCTTGCGTCCCATGAACATGACATGCACACCGGAAGCAACAGAATCGGGGACGGTCCACACCATGGTTCGGGGTATTGCCATTGTATTCAACGTACAGAAGAATGTCAGTATGCCCAGTACCTGCTTCATGGTTTTGCCTCCTCTTCTTCAGGTCTTATCAGGAGAAGCATACTGCGATCCGGTTGTGCGATTCGTTTCAATGCGCCCTGAACCGCTTCGACCGAAGGGACATCGGGAACCAGTGTAATCCTCTCTCCGGCAGCCAGGGATGCGGCCACCATCATTCCGAAGAAATGGGGGCGTTCCAGGTGAAAGGTTAATTCCATCAACTCCAATTCCGCCTTTCTTCGAATTTCATCCGTTGATGGATTGAGCCCTGACGCAATATTCTGAAACCTCGTGCGCAGTCCTTCAGGATCCGAAATGCTCTTTCCGTCCGGTTGTAATTTCAGATGAATCAGACTGTAATCGGAAGTGGAATCAATATAGAGCGATGCATTGGGATCCACATCGGTCAGTTCACGCTTCACCGCATCGTCCATCATCCGGACGGCAATGTCCTGCGCACGGTAATCGCTGTCCGATGGATTGACTCCCTGCACGATATAGTGAAGCACAGGATGGGTGAGTCCCTTCAATGTTCGGTTCACCGGTTCGGAAAACGTCTCCATTTGGACCGCAGTGTTTCGAGATGGAACCTTGCCCGCATCCGTCTTTCCGATCGTCTTCTCCAGAAATGACTTCAGTTCGGCCACGTTCACGTCTCCCACCACCAGGAGACGGCCGTTTGACGGAACGTAATAGGTCCTGTAGAAACTCAGAATCGACTCCCGGCTGATACTCGTCACACTGTCCTCACTGCCGATCACCTGAAGGCCATATGCCGAATCCGGAAACAGAAGAGAGCGAATAATCTGTTCCTGCCAGAACGATGGCCGGACCCTGGCCTTCCGAATCTCTTCCAGAACAATACCTTTTTCTTTCTGTATTTTGTCCTTCGGAATAGTGGAATGAAACAGCATGTCGGTCTGCAATCGAAAAGCCGCCTCAAATGTCTCCACCGGTGCAAGGAGATAGTACGCTGTATAGTCATCTCCAGTGGAAGCATTGACGTACGCTCCAACACGGTCGATATCCGCATATACCTGGGCCTGGGTGCGTGACTCCGTGCCATTGAAAGTCAGATGCTCCAGCAAATGCGACACACCGTTTAACTCTCTTGTTTCATGCTTCAGACCCACATTGAACGCAAACGTACTGGATACGACCGGATTCTGATGAACCGGAATAACCGTCACGTCCAATCCATTGGAAAGTGTAAACCGGTGGACAACCGGACTGTTACCCGCCACCAGAGACCCCACAAGAAACCACACGCACATCATGCCAGACACAAACCGTTTCACGCACACCCCCAGTCAATCAATACATTTCATTCCATTTCTGGATCGGCCAGATTCACATGTAAACGGATTACCCCGGTTTCAGGATCCGCGTCCAGTGATCCCAGATCGAACTCTTTCCGGTTATCAGGCGTCACCACCGCCAGAACAGACGCCTCCGGATCCAGCTGTAAGGGCCCGTGAAGTCCTTCAATCTGTCGGGCGGTGCCAACAAACACACC
>DAINNF010000003.1:0-51264 GCA_036736005.1 Acidobacteriota bacterium | reverse complement strand
AGACCAGGGGAATATTGTTGAAATCACCGCGGCCGGTTACGATCACTTTTACGGACAGGCTTTCCCCTGTACGAACCGAATCGTCCTCAACCGAATCACGCAATGTAAAATCCCCCACCGCACCGGAAAAATCCGGTGGCTGAGGTTCCGGCAACGGCAGTACATTGACGATCCGGGACTGGGACTTGCGTTCCAGCGCACTGCCTCCGAACATGGAAAAACGGTCCCCCACCTGCATGGTAAAGGTGATTTCGGGCAGGGTAAGTCCACCCGGACGTGTGGGGTACAGGATCTTCCGGAAGATTACAGCGGTATCGTACCGCTGACCGTTTTCCACAACGGTTTTCCGGTCTACCGGCTGGGAGTGCACCAGGTCCTCAGTCAGAAACCCCGTAAATTCGGGAACATCCTTCATGGACAGGTTGCCGACGGGCACTGCGGTAAACAACCGGTACGATACCACCAGACCCTCACCCACATAGGCCTGGTTTCGGTCCATTTCGGTCCGGATAAAGACAGCATCCTTTGAGATTGTGCGGGGTTGACGGGGTTGATTGAAGGGATCGTCCCACAGATCAAACAGGGTCCGTTGACGTGGAGACTGCTGTGGAGCGATGGATCCGGGTTTGACCTCGAGTCGGATGGGCTTTGTTTTGAACTCCTCATCACCTACCCGCACGGTAAATGCGGGAATGGTGACTGTACCGGTTTTCACCGCCTGTACCACATAGCTGTGAGAAACCTCCCGGGAAAACGAGTTGTTGACCATCTGATATGACGTGTTCTGCGACGGTCCTCCCAGAATCTGCAATCCTTCCAGACGGGTGAGACGGGGAAACTGCACATCACCGCTGTAATCCTTGACGGTCAGTGTCAACTGGAACCTGTCCTCTACCCCCACCGGATTGCCCGAGACAGTGGCGGTTACATCGGCGGCAGGCAGACTCAGGGCGCATAGAAAAGCGACCAGAAACAGCCACCGTTTCATTCCACACCCCCCGTAACAAGTTCCAGTTTCATTCGTTCAGTTTACCAATCTTTCCCCGACCGTTCAACGGGACGCACCGCTTTCTTCTTTTCACCCTTCTTTCGATCCTGCTTTTCCTGCTCCTGCAGTGCTTTCAGAATGCGTTGAATCCGGTCCTTATCCATCTGCTTCTTTGACTGGGGCTGTTGCTGATTCTGTTTATCCTTCTGCTGCTGTTGATCCTGCTTGTTCTGCTGATCCTGTTGATTCTGTTTGTCGTTCTGCTTCTTCTGGTCCTGTTTATCCTGCTGCTGTTGATCCTGTTGCTGTTGCTGCTGTTGTTGCTTCAATGCCAGCTCATAGTTTTCCTTGGCCCAGCGATCATCAGGATCCTTCAGCAATGCCTGCTTATAGAAATCAGCCGCGGGCCCAAACTGACCCGCCTTGTACATCGCATTTCCGGCATTGTAGTTCAATGAAGCCTGCATGTCTTCCGGCGCTTTCCGGATGATATCCTCGTACAATTTAACCGCATCCTCTACCCGTCCGTCCTGAAGAAAGGTATTGGCCATGTTGTACCGAATCTGATCGGACTCATCCCGGAAACTCAACGCGCGGGTATACTCGCTAAGTGCCTGCTCGTACGCTTTGGACTCGTACAGTTCATTGCCTTTCCGGTTGTGCTGGTATCCCTGGTCGGCAAGCGAAAACTGCGCACTCGCAGCCACCGGGAGAAGGAGCAGGATCATGGACGAAACTGCCCGGAAACATGTTGTGTTCATTCTCCGCATGACCACCTCCAATTCAACGTACTGCTCACAGCAGGAGAAATCCCGCCAGGGCCAGAACGGATACGCCCAGGGGCAACTGGTACCGGTCTTTCAGACGGACCAGTCCTTTTTCTTCCAACCGGCGTTTTGAGAGAGCATTCAATTTGGAACCCAGATCAGCCGCCACCCGGTTGTCCGTTGCATGGAAGAACCCGCCGTCCGTGTCTTTCGCGATTTCCTGCAGCATCCCCGGATTAAGCCGGGAAACCACAGTTTCACCTGAGTCGTCCTTTTTGAAACCCGTTACGTCACCGGCGTCGTCCACCTCCGGAACAGGTGCACCTTCCATCGATCCAATACCTACGGTGAACACCATGGCCTGTTTGTCACGGGCTTCACGAACAGCCTGGTCCACTTCTCCCTCAAAATCTTCACCATCTGAGAACACGATTACGGTTCGGTATCCGCGGGAAGTTTCTTCAAAGGAATCCACGGCCAGCGAAAGCGCCGATCCAAGATTGGTCCCCAGGGATGATGTCATATCGGTCTGAATTCCTTCCACGAACATGGTTACCGCATCATAATCCGTGGTCAGCGGACACAGGACATATGCATCGCCGGCGAACACGATGACGCCCACCCGATCGTTCTTCAACTCCGACAGCAGATCGTAGATCAACTGACGGGTAACCGCCAGACGCGACGGTTCCAGGTCGCGCGCATCCATGGAACGGGATACGTCCACCACCAGATAGATGTCCCGACCCCGCCGTTCCCCCTGCTCCAATGCCACCCCGAACCGCGGGGAAGCGAGTGAAATCAGCATACCGGCCAGGGCAATGACGAGAAACGTCCAACGGAAGAACCGCCTGTCCAGGGGCAGTGTTTTTCGAACTCGCAGAAAACCATGCCGCTCCATGAATCGGTTCAGCGAACCCCGCCGCCAGATCAATACGAGAATAATCACCGGTATCAACAGCAGACCGTAAAGGAATTCGGGATACTGCACGTTCATTCTTTCACCCTCCACCAGATTTCCCGGACGGCCACAAACATCAACAGCAGCACAACGGCGGTGGTCAGGGGAATACGGTACATGTCCCGCCAGAGTGCAAAATGCTTCACTTCGGTCCTCGTTTTTTCCAACCGGTCAATAATTTCAAAAATGGCTTTCAGCTTCTCGGGATCCGTTGCGCGGAAATAGGCACCACCGGTGTCGGAAGTAATCTGCTGGAGCATCTCCTCGTCAATTTCCACAGGCACCTGCACATAATTGGTGGTGCCGAACGGACCGGGCTGCGGCATTGCCGCCATCCCCCGGGTTCCCACACCCACTGCATAGATGCGGATTCCCAGTGCTTTGGCAAGCTCCGCGGCAGAACGGGGATCGATGGTTCCCCGGTTGTTGACCCCGTCCGTCATCAGGATAATCACTTTGGACTTGGCTTCGGATTTTCTGAGCCGGTTCACCGCAGTTGCGACCGCCATGCCGATCGCTGTCCCGTCTTCAATACTGTCCAGCTGTGTATCTTCAATCAGTTGCTTCAGAATGTTCCGATCCGTCGTCAGTGGACACCGGGTAATCGCGTAGGCCGCAAATGGGATAAATCCCATCCGGTCATGGGTGCGACCCGCGACAAAATCCAGTGTGGTCGCCCTGGCCACCTCAAACCGGTTGTTGGGTTTGAAATCCATGGCTTTCATGGATGAGGACACATCCAGGCACAGCATAATATCAATCCCCATCATTTCCTGTCGCTCATATGTTTTTCCCAACTGGGGTCTGGCCGCCGCCACAATCATCAAAACCAGTGCGGCATAGGGGAACCAGCGCAACACCCGTTCAATCCGTTCCATTGGAGAGACGGGAACCATTTCAGAAAGGAAGCCGGAAAACGGAATCCCCTCCCGTCCCTGTCGATGACGACGCACCAGCAGCCAACCGAGCAGAACAACGGGAATCAACAGCAGCAGGACGGGCCAGCTCTCAAACCGGAACATGCTGATCCTCCTTCTCCTCTGACACATTATTCTTACTGTCCGGGGACCTGAGACGGGTACTGATTCCCTGTGCAAACTGATATGCCAGGTTCACGTGATGATTGATCTCTCCCTGACCGGGTCTCACCTTCGCAAACTTGACCATATCGCATGCATCCAGGAAATCCCGGACCTGCCGTTCCTCATCCGTTTTCATCTCACCGTCCAGACAGTCCAGCAGTTCCTGTGATGTTTCCACTTCGGCGGCTACATCAAACACGCGTCCGAGGAAACGCTTACCGATTTCCGCCAGTTCCACATAGAATTCCTTGACCTGCCCGTCTTTCAAATAGCGTCCGGCCAGCAACTCACTGATTCTTTTCCGGAGCTCTTCATAAGGGGGAAGAAGGGGTTCTTCCTTCACCCGGCCTTTCCGGCCTTCCCTCCAGCGGTACCACAGCTTCCGCAGACCGAGGAAGAGCAGAGTCAGCAGGGCAAGAGCTGCCAGTGCCAGCCCACCCAACTTCCAGAGATGTGTATAGTCCGGATCAATATCCATCTGAGGTTTCAATGGATTGATATCCTGTTTCTGACTATCCTTCGCAAGAACGGACTCCACGTTCACATCCGGAATTTCCCGGATTTCTTCCTCCCCATTGACGGTGATCCCCACCGCACCGAGAATCTGGGTGCCCAGTTCAAAAGGGGAAACCGGAATACGGAAACGATGGAGCGTATATCCATCCGGAAGAGATTCGGTATCGGTTTCCGGTTTTCCGAATACCAGATTCTCCGACACGCCTGCCGTCAGATGCCGGAACGATACTTCTTCACCGTCGCGTGTCATAACCCGCGCCTCAACCCAGACCTGATCTCCCACGTGGGCGGTCGGCTTATCGACTGAAACCGTTACACCGGCCACCTCAGCCGGAACCGGACTGTTGACCAGTATGAACGCCAGCAGAACAACCAGGATGGTTCGGATTTGTTTCATCGTACCTGCTTCCGTTTCCGTGTCTCAAAAAACTGTTTCAATGACCGGTATATGTCTCCACCGGCTGTAATCCGAATGTGGTCCATTCCCTGCTTTCTGAACAGCAAAGCCAGTTCTTCCTCATGCTTCCGGAGATTCTCGCGATAGCGGTCCCGAATTTTCCGTGAAGACAGATTCAGCAACCGTGGGCGTCCGCCTTCCAACGGGATGGTGGACAGGAAGCCGGCCGGCGGATCCATTTCCTTCGCAGCCGCAATTCGAACCGGAATGACGTCATGCTTTGCCGCGGCCAGCTTCAAGGGGTGTTCAAATTTTCTGTCATGGAAATCGCTGATCAGGAATACGACCGCGCGCCGTTTCTGTACAGCCAGCAGATGCTCCAATGCACCGGCGATCCGTGTATGTCCGCCTTCCCGCATCTCCAGAAGATCACGGACCATGCGCAGCACGGCAGCCGTTCCCTTGCGGGGCGGTACATACTCCAGGATATGATCCGAGAATGCCACCAGGCCGATCCGGTCATTGTTCTTGATTGCTGAAAACCCGAGAAGCGCCGCAATTTCCGCCAGGCTCTCCCTTTTCAGACGGGTGTCCGAACCGAACGACATGGAATCTGAAAGATCAACCAGCAGCAGAATGGTCAACTCACGTTCTTCCACATATCGTTTGACATAGGCATTGCCCATGCGGGCCGTCACGTTCCAGTCAATGGAACGCACATCATCACCGGGCACATATTCCCGCACCTCGGAAAACTCCAACCCGCGGCCCTTGAATGCGGAATGATATTCGCCGCCCAGCACTTCATCCACAATCCGGTTGGTCCGGATCTGGATGCGCCGGACTTCCTTTAACAGTTCTTCAGCCTGCATACACCATCTCCCCGTTCATCGTCATTCTCAATTCCTGCGGGGATCAGGGAACTTCAATCTGGTCAAAGATCATTCGGATCAGGTCATCCGATGTCAAATTCTCCGCTTCCGCCTCGTAGGACAGGATCAACCGGTGACGGAGGACATCGGGTGCAACCGCCTTGATATCTTCCGGAGTCACATACCCACGGCGTCTCAGCATGGCGTACACACGGGCGGCAATCGCAAGCGACAGGGTGGCTCGTGGAGAAGCACCGAAATCAATCAGCACCTCCATGTTCTCCAGTCCGAACTCTTCCGGATTCCGGGTGGCCATTACCAGATCAATGATGTACTGCTTCAACCGGTCATCCATATAGACTTCAGGTATCAATCGACGCAACGCCAGCAGATCCCGGCTGTTGCAGACGGTATCCACCTGAATATCCTCACCGGTGGTGAACCGGTCCAGAATCGCTTCCTCTTCCTTCCGGTTCGGATAGGTAACTTTCAGCTTCAGCATGAACCGGTCAACCTGGGCCTCGGGAAGCGGATAGGTTCCTTCCTGTTCAATCGGATTCTGCGTGGCCATCACCAGGAATAATTCTTCCAACGGATAGGTTTCCGTTCCGATCGTTACCTGTTTTTCCTGCATGGCTTCCAGCAGAGCACTCTGGACTTTCGCCGGTGCGCGATTGACCTCATCCGCCAGAATCAGGTTGGCGAATACCGGACCCTTCCGGGCAGAAAATGTGCCGTCCTTGGGATTATAAATCTGGGTTCCCACAATGTCGGCCGGCAGTAGATCCGGTGTGAACTGGATCCGGCTGAATGAACCGTCTACCGCCCTGGACAGGGTACGAACCGCCAGGGTCTTGGCCAGACCCGGGACTCCCTCCACCAGAACGTGGCCGCCGGAAATGAGTCCAACCAGCAATCGTTCCACCATGTACTTCTGTCCCACAATGACACGGGACACCTCATTGACCAACCGGTCCAGGAATGCTGTCTGCTCTTTCACCTGTTCATTGATAACGCGAACACCTTCTTCCATTCAAAAACCCCCTATACGGTCTCAGGCCTGACTTTCTATGCAAGATCGATGCCTTATATGTCCTGTTTTCCGTCAGTTGCATGCCTGGTGATGCGCCATTCTGCAAGTGGCTTTCAGATCTGACGGTTGAGGTGAGATTGTAGCACAGGGACGGAAAAATGGCACCTGGACAGAGGGTCAGTTTGACGCAGCCCCCCTGCCAGGTTGGCGGGCAACACTAGCTTCTGTACAGGTCCGGACGGCGGTCGCGATGCAGGTGGTTATACCGGTTCAACTGCGGGTCCGCTTCGACGGGATCAATGTCCACCAGGACCAGTCGGTCCTCCTGCTCACCGGCCTGCCCCAGCACGGTTCCGTCCGGCCCCATGATCTGACTGCCACCGGTAAAGGTCAATGGGTCCTGGCCGCCCCGCTCTTCGGTCCCGCACCGGTTGGCGGTGATAATGAAGACGCGGTTCTCCACGGCCCGGGCATACATGGACTTCTGGCAGTAGGGCATCACCAGGTTGGATGGATGGGCGATAATCCGGGCACCATCCAGCGCCAGCGACCGCACGCTTTCCGGGAAAATCCAGTCGAAACAGATCATGATCCCCAGCGGAACCGGTAATCCGGCGCTGACGGCCGCAAATGGCCGGTCACCGGGCATAAACCATTCGGTTTCTCGGGCATAAAGATGCACCTTCCGGTACACGGACAGGAGTCCTTCCGGCCCCACGGTCATCGCGGAATTATAGACACCGTCTCTTGCCCGTTCAGCAAATCCTGCAACAATTACACCACCCGCACCCGCTGCGATGGATGTCAGAAGAGCGGCCAGTTTTCCGTCAACCGGTTCGGACAGCTCATTCACTTCCTCTGCAGAGGTGAACTGATAGCCCGTTGTGCACAACTCGGGCAGCACCAGCAGGTCAAAAGATATGCCGGCAGCCAGCTTCAGGATACGATCCCGGTTCCGGTTTAACTCACCGAAGCGGGGAGTGAACTGGAGAAAACCGATTCTCAGGGTCATGGTTCGGCTGTTTCGGCAGCGGTCAGAATGTCCACCACATCCTGTTCCATACTGACGGTGGGCGTTTCAACAATACGTCCGATTTCCTCCCCGTTAACAAAAAACAGGAAGGTGGGCACACGTTCAATCCCGAACGATTCCACTATGCCGGTGTCATCGGCCAGCTTCCGGCCAACTGCCACATACTGCACGTCAGCAAAATTCAATTGGTCCTGAATTTTCAGAAACGTCGGTACATGATCCAGCGAATCGCCACACCAGTCCCCGAATATCACCATCACGGTGACCCCTTCGGCATCGACACCTTCCAGCACATCCGTGTTCACCTGCCGTTTCTCATATTCGGCTTTGTATTCAGGCAGATCCAGTATCGCGTCCCGACTTACGAAGCCACTTAAACCCAGCAACGCTAATAAGAGAAAGGTACGCATGTTTCCCTCCATTTTTCATTCAATTCATCCTCACTGCATCATACCCGAACGTCGGAACTTTCACCAGGTGAACCCGAAAGCTCTTTGGGTCAGACTCATGTCCGGGGACACAAAAAAACCGACGGCCATGCCGTCGGCTGTTACTGCATACCATGTTAACGGGCCGGTGACCGATTCAGTGATAGACCAGGCGCTGGACCATCCGGTGATAGCTTGGCGGTCCCTGAATCACTTCCACACCAACCTGATACCGCCGATGATGCAACCGGTTCACCTCACGGACCCAGCGCTGCCGCACCAGCAGTTCCATGATTTCATGTTCACCGGTCAAAAATACCACCATTTCCTGCCCCTTCGGAATACTGTCACACTGAAAACACAATCCCCGGTGTGACAGATCCCGGGTCCTTCCTGGTTCTGTCGGCGCAACCTGACCGAACCGGATTTCGGCATCATGAGCCGCACGGCGAAAGCCGCGATTCTTCATACGCACCTCCGGGCAATTCTGTCATCAATCATGATAAGAGCCCTGCTTACAAGATAGGGCCGAAACGGCTGGTGTCAAGAGGTCATGAATCGGGGTCAGTTCGATCCGTTCCGCGTTCTTCCCGCGTCCCCTTTTAATGCCATCAGTTGCCGGATCCGCGATACATACCCGGCTGAAACAGATTGTTGTTCGAAACGCTTAGCCGTCTCCAGAGCACCTTCCCGAAGCCTGGAACGTTGCTGATCGGACAGAGAATAGAACCGGTCGAGTGAACGGGAGAGTGCCTCGGAATCGCCGGGCTCGACAAAGAATCCGTTTATGCCGTCTTCAAGGTATTCCGTCAGTCCGGAAATTCGGCTGCCGATAACCGGAATCCCGCACGCCATGGCTTCAATCGCGACATTTCCGAAACTCTCGGCCTTACGCATGGTGGGAAAAACAAACACGTCCATCTGATTGTACAGACGCCAGAGTTCTTCATGGGGCACCCACCCGGTAAAGCGAACCCGATCGGACAGGCCCAGTTTGTCCGACAGCGCCTCCATACGTTGTTGCAGTGAACCCTGACCGGCAATTATGGCCCGCACCGGCAGTGAAACACCGGTCAACCCGTGAAGAAACACGTCCACTCCTTTCAGCGGATCGATGCGACCCACATATCCAACAGTGTGGTGCAGTTCGTCTGATCCGTCGGGCCGGAACTGCTGAAGATTGACTCCGCCGGAAGGATATACATGGACCGCCGCCGGCATGTGTGTTTTTTCCAGTTCATCCCTGAAATAACGGGAGGGTACGACAACAAGATCCGCCCGACGGATCGCCAGACGGGTAAACCATCTTCCGATCCGAAGCAGCATTGTTTCCTCAACCGGATCGGACAGCAGATCAAGCCCGTGCATCCGGACGGCCAGCAACGTGCCGCCCAGCCTCCGCCAACTCAAAGGGGCGTAGGAATGGGAAGGATACCCCACCTGTACCACATCATAGGTTTGCAAAGGCGCCGTCAAGATCCGAAAATAGAAAACAAGATATTTGGTTAGTTTATGTATCCAGTTGCGCCCTCTACCGGCGATCACAATTCGATCGACCAGGACCCCGTTCTTCACCAGTCCCTGTTCAATGGACCGGACGAAGATCCCGTACCCCGGTTCATTTTCGGATGGATACATGTTGCTGATCAGTAGAAGACGGAGAGTCTGAGATTCCCTCATCCACCCCTCCTGCAAACCGTTTCAGTCCAACGTGTACAGGGCTGTCGAACGGTTCTGGGAAGCAACTTCAACGTGAATCGAACGACCGTTCAGTTTCTGCATGGTTGTCATGACCGCTATATCCGGATGATTATTCTCCTCACTCAAATGTGCAAGGATGATTCTGCGCGTGTTGTCATCCACGGTACGATCGATCAGTGTAGCCGCGTCCCCGTTGGAAAGATGGCCCCGACGACTCATGATCCGCTGTTTCAGTTCCCAGGGATAGCCGGACATTTTCAACATCTGTGGATCATGGTTGGACTCCACAATCAGTACGTCCGACCCCCGGATTTCATGGACCACCAGGTCCGTCGGATAACCGAGATCGGTAATCACACTCACGCGGAAACCGGATGCCGAAAACACGAATCCCACCGGATCTACGGCGTCATGCGGAAGGGGACAGGGAAAAATGTCCACACCTTTCAGTTCTGCTGAAATTCGTCCGGAATGGATCGGAACAAAGTCATGGAGTTTCTTCTCATCCAGGCGGGCCGCCCGGTAGGTGGCTTCCGTACAGATCAACGGCGCATCGTGCCGTCGACAGAATGTGTGGATGCTTCGGACATGGTCCTCGTGTTCATGGGTCAGCAGGACGGCATCAATGTCATCCGCGTCCACACCAATACTGTTCAGACGCTGTTCCACGCCTTTACAGGACAAGCCGCAGTCGATGAGCAGTTTCAGTCCGGCAATGGATAGAAATGTACTGTTGCCTCGGCTTCCGCTGGCGAGTACCGCGTACTCAACCATGTTGGACGGCTTCCCGAATGAATGTCACCACACGTTCCGTGTTGGTGCCGGGAAGGAATACCTCACGTATGCCAATCTGCTTGAGACCCGGGATATCGTCTTCCGGAATGATACCGCCGGCAAATACCGGAATATCTCCCGCATCCCTCTCCTTCAGCAGACGTAAAATCTCCGGGAACAAGTGGTTGTGTGCACCGGAAAGAATGCTCAGCCCGATCACATCCACATCCTCCTGGATCGCTGCGGTGACAATCTGCTCCGGCGTTTGCCGAAGCCCCGTATAGATGACCTCCATGCCGGCGTCACGCAGTGCCCGGGAAATAACCTTCGCACCCCTGTCGTGTCCATCCAGACCAGGTTTTCCAATCAGTACGCGAATCTTCTTCTTCATGGGGGCCATTATACACCGCCTGAATTGCTTTTGCGGATCGAATTTCAGTCCGAATCCGGTTCCTCCACGGCCATAAACGTCTCGTTCCCGTGCAACCGTTCATGGACTTTTCCGGCACGCTTCAGTTTTGCCAACGTCCTCTCCATTACATCATCCGGAACCCCGAGACTATTGGCCAACTCAAGCGCCGTGCAGGGGCGGATGCCAATTGTTTTCAAGATGACTTCCTCCAGCAATCGCCCCTTCAGATGATGGGACCCACCCTGCTGCCTGTAGTATTTTACCGGTGTGGCTCTGGGACCGATCATTTCCGCAAATTGACGAATCACCGTGTCCTCTGCCGCTCGCGCCCGCCCGTCCGCAGGCGGACGGAATACCGTGTTGATCTGAACACCATCGGGTTGGATCTCGCGAATTCGGGCAACGAGCATTTCCAGCTCCCGTTCGCCCGTATTGACACCATCCACGAGCAGGACTTCCAGCAGATAGTGCCCCGTGTATAACTGCCGGGTTTCTTTCAAACCCCGGACCAGCTGTTCGTAAGATATACCCTTCACCGGCCGGTTGATGCGAAGGAATGTCTCTTCGCACCCGGCATCCAGGGACGGCACCAGATAATCCACGCCAAGGACCCGATTCCGTACGGGTTCACGATGCAGCAGGGAACCATTGGTCAACAGCACCACAGGTATGGTTGTCACACGGTGAATCCCATCGATGATTCGATCAAGGTCGGGATACAGCGTCGGCTCTCCCGAACCGGCAAAGGTAATGAAATCGGGAGGATTGTCCGTGTTTGCCATCAGAAATTCCGACACTTCGTTCACGACGGAATCAAATGACACCCATTCTCTTTCCAGGCTCATGACAGGCTTTCCTTCGCCCACTTCACAGTATATGCAGTTGAATGTGCAGGTCTTGACCGGAAAAAGGTCAATCCCGAGCGAACGCCCGAAACGTCTTGAAGGCACCGGACCGAACAGCGTCTTCATGCTACCAGTCCCGTGAGTAACCTTGTTGCCACGGCCAGTGCAGTGGCCAGAATCGTCGTTCCAACCACGACGAAACCGGCATTTTTCCATCCGGTTTCCCGATACAGCACTGCGATGGTGGATATACACGGCACGTAGAAGATCGCAAACACGCTGAAGGTCATCATCTGCTGCATGGTCATGGCCTGAGCCAGATTGGTTGTACCCAGTGCCTGGAACAGCATTAACAGGGAAAGTTCTTTCTTGAATATGCCGAATATCAATGTCGTGCCTACCGCTACCGGCAGTCCCAGTAACGAAACCGTCAACGGTGACAACATACGGTTAATTACGGCGTCCAGGTGGTATTGCTCCAGCAGGGCCAGCAAAATGGTTCCCAGCACCAGAAACGGAATCACGACGGTGAAGAAATCTTTGAGCCGCAACCAGGTTTTGACCACCACGTTCTTCAAACTGGGCATATGATAGGCGGGAATCTCCAGAATCAGACCCGGCGAGACACGGGGGTCCACCAGCGTGGCCAACCTGCCCAGTGCACCCACAACCAGGATATTCAGCACATAAATTGCGATGGCCATGGAGGCCCCCATGTAATACCCCAGGAGACCAAAGATGATCACGGTCCGCGCGGAACAGGGGATCAGCACCGCCAGTGAAGCGGTTACCACCTGGTCACGGCGGGTTTCCAGATTTCTGGCTGCCATGACCGCGGGTACGGAACATCCGTATCCCAGTACAAATGATATGACCGCCTTCCCGTGCAATCCGATCCGGTGCATGATGTTGTCCGCAAGGAAGGCAATCCGTGCCATATACCCCGTGTCCTCCAGGATCGACAACCCCAGCAGAAACGGAATGATATACGGAATCGCGATGCCCAGACCCGCACCGACACCCTGGACCATACCGTTGGTGACCAGATATACCACTCCGTGGTGGATCTTCTCCGCCAGCCACAATCCGATATGTTCGAATCGACCCAGTATCCACCCTTCAAAAAAAGAACCCGTCCGAAAGACCGCTGTGAAGAAGAGATAGAATACGGCTATCAGAATCAGATATCCCCAGAAGGGATGCAGCAGGACACTGTCGACCTTCACTTCCAGACTCTGATCCTTGCGAACAAACCGGACCACCTCCTCAAAAATGTTCATTGCCAGATGATGCCGCTCCGCTGCAATGACGAAATTGGCCGGTCGGCCGTGTGATGCCTCCAGATGTTCCCGCGCTGCGAGAACACTGCGATACAGTTCCGGATCCATCCGTTCCACTTCCCGGGCATAAAAGGGATCATTCTCCAACAGGCGAATGGCCACGGTCCGAGCCGGAACAGCGAATGACAGCACCAGTTCTTCCGGCAGTTGCCCTGCCAGGTTCTGAATCACGGCCTCAATATCTTTCTGGTAAGAAAGTACGGAAGCCCCGTCCGGCACCTTCTGCTTGCGGGAACTGCGAATGACCTCGACGGTTCCTTTCCCGTGATTGGCAACAGTCTCCACCACGGGCACATCCAGTCGCCGTGACAACAGATTCACATCTATCGCCATTCCCTTCTTCCGGGCTGTATCCATCATATTGAGTGCAATTACCATGGGACGCTGCATCTCTATCAGCTCGATGGTTAACTCCAGTGACCGGCTGAGAACGGACGCATCAATGACGTTGACGATCGTGCCCTGCTTTTCATTGATGATGAATTTCTTGGTTTCGAATTCGGCCTTGTCTGATGGAATCAGGGAGTATGTTCCGGGGAGATCAACGATGGTATACAGATTATTGACCAAAAACAGCGAACCCACCTGGTAGGAAACAGTGGCTCCGGGGAAATTGGCCGTCAGGGCCTTGTAGCCCGTCAGGCTGTTGAAAAAGGTGCTCTTTCCGCTATTGGGTTGTCCCGTCAGTAGAATTTTGTCCACGCCCGTCCTCTATCGGTGGTTCAACGGGAGACACCTGAATCCGTGCAGCCACTCCCCGACCGACAGCGACATGACTCCCGTTGATCGACACCATCAATGGGCCTCCAACAGCGGACCGCTTTGCCAACCGGACGGTCACCCCTTCGTGAAAACCCAGATTCTTCAATTGTACCTGCATGCGGAAACCGCCGTCCATACCGATAACAACGGCGGTCTCCCCAATGCTCAAATCAAGCAGTGTTGTCACTTACTTTTCCAGACTTTCCTGGAACTCCTTGCGGATTTTGATCTTGCCTCGTTCCTGCAGCGACTGCCTCGCGTTGGCAACAAAGGCTGAGAACATCTCGTTGCTCCGCCGCTGAGTTTCCCGTGATCGAAGACCCGGAAGTGCTTTCATAAATGCCTTGGGATCTATTGAAGTTTTCTCTGTTATGCTTGCCACTATGAAATTGTTATTCCGGTCCTGCAAGGGTTCTGTTATTTGATCCTTTTCATATGCAAACAATTTGTCAAAGGCAGCAGTTGCCGGGTCAACAATAAAATTGGCTGGAACTTGCTTGCGAGTTACCGGCTTCTGGGTTTTTACAGGGTTATTAATACGTTCGGCGAACCTGACAAATGTTGCGGGTTTTACCTGTTTCCTGAAATCGGCCGCCCGCTCATGAGCTATTTCTTCCGCTTTCAATTGGACAACATCCTTCAGAACATGATCCTTCACTTCTTCAAATTCAGGAATCCGAGGCTGCTGTTCTCCAGATATTTGGAAAACGACCATTCCATCTGAAGTTGAAATTGGCTCTGAAATACCTTTAACAGGCAAGGAGAACGCCGCACCGGTTACATTGGTAGCCGGTCCAAGGCCCTTAATGTTGGCCATCGGATCATTGGCAAAATAGTTGCTATTCGTTACCGTATACCCCTTTTTCTCAGCAATACCCAGGAAATCGCCTTGGTTCTTCGCCTTCTTTGCAAACTCCTGGGACCGCTCTTGCGCCAGTTCTGTGGCCTTTTCAAACTGCAACTGACTGACAATACGCTCTCGTGCTTCTTCCAACGGCTGAACTTTCTTTTCCTTGCGATCAGTTACCTTGATAATGTGATACCCGAACTGGGTTTCCACCGGCTTGGAGACCTCGCCCACTTTCAATCCGAACGCTGCATCCTCAAACGGTCCTACCATCCGACCACGGGGAAAGAACCCCAGCTCGCCACCCTTGGCTGCACTTCCCGGATCATCGCTGTATTCTTTCGCAAGAGCTGCAAAATCCTCACCCTGCTGAACCTTCCGGTATACTTCCTCCGCCCGCTTTTTCGCATCCTCCACAGAACGCTTGTTCCGGGTGGTGCTGATCAGGATATGACTGGCTTTGACCTGTGCTTCTTGCGTAAACATATCCATATTGTCGTTGTAGAAGGCCTCGATTTCCGGTTCTTTCACTGTCATATCTTTCTGATACTGAAAAGCGGAAAATTTAACGTAATCAATACTTCGCTTTACCGGCATCCGGTAATCTTCGTCGTGGGTCTCAAAGTAGGACTTTGCGTCGGCCTCCGTTACAATTTCTTGCGCATCTTTGACATACTGTGCTGTTTGAAATTCAACGAAGTCAAAACCAATACTCTCAGCCTCATCCCGATAAATTTTGCGAAGATCGTCATCCGTCAATTGGATGCTGGATTGGATCAGATCTCCCAACTTCCGCACAATAATTTCGCTGGCAATATCCCGCTCAAACTCAACCACTCGCATACCATACGCTTCCAGAATACGTTTGTACCGCTCCTGACCAACAAAATGTCCATTTTCATCCTGAAAAATTGGAAGCTTCAGAATATCTTCACCCACTTCTTCCTGGCTGACATGAATACCCATTCGTTCGGCTTCTATAAGCATCACCTCGCTATTGATCAAATTGTCAACGGCCATTTGCGGCAGGTTCAGCATTTTGGCCATCTCGCTGGTGTACCGGTTGCCATACATCTGACGATACTGGTCATCCAGTGACTTGTGTTTCTGGACGTAATCTTTAAACAGAATTTCGTGGCCATCCACCCAGGCCACAACCGATGTGGGCGCTCCCAGACGGCCCTGGGCCCCCCAGTTGGCAAACACATAGATGGACAACGCAATGATCACAAGCCAGAGAATCCAGGACAAAGATTTCAAGTTGTTTCGCATGGACTGAAGCATGATTGTTTGAGACTCCTTCGTGCGTGGTCTTTCAAGTCCCAACCATGATAGAGGATGGCCGGTGGGTTGGCAAGTGCATAATTAGCCGGATTTCCGCGCCGATACGGCATTGTGACGGGACATGCTGTCGGGTACAATGGCGGAGGATTCGACTGAACCAGGCAGCGGTTGAAAGGAATCACCATGTACCGGATTGAATTCATGCAGCGGGCGCTTCATCTTGCCCGCCAAGGAACAGGCAGGGTATCCCCGAACCCACTGGTTGGTTGTGTCATCGCCAGAGAGGGCCGGATTATTGCAGAAGGGTGGCATGAACAATTCGGTGGCCCCCATGCGGAAATTAACGCATTGCGGTCCGCTGCCGAATCCGTTGAAGGTGCAGATATTTATATCAACCTGGAACCCTGTTCCCACTTTGGCAAAACGCCGCCCTGCGCCCGGTCATTGATCGAAGCTAAGGTCGGACGGGTTTTCGTTGGAACAACAGACCCCAACCCGGCTGTTTCCGGGAAAGGCATTCAACTCATGCGGGATGCCGGCATCGCTGTACAGACGGACCTGATGGAACAGGAATGCCGGAAGTTGAACCGTTTCTTCTTTCACCACATTACCACGGGGCAACCATTTGTAATCCTGAAAGCCGCCATCACACTGGACGGATTCATCGCGGATCGTCATGGTTCAAGCAAGTGGATATCCGGCCCCGGATCCCGTACCCGTGTGCACCAGCTCCGGCGTGAAGTAGACGCCGTGCTGGTGGGCGCCGGGACCGTCCGAACCGATGATCCGCAACTGAATGTCCGCCTCACCAAAGGCCGACACCCCCGTAAGATCGTGTTGAGTCGTACCGGTAATATTCCGCCTGAAGCCCGGCTTCTGGATGAACGGACGATGGTGGTGTCGGAACCCGGACACATGACCGGCCCCGTTAAACGTGCGATGCGGAATAAGAACGTGACGCTGATGGAACATGCGGCCGATGATCCTGAGGGTCTGTTGAGCCGGTTTTCGGAAATGGGGATCACCAGCCTTCTGGTGGAAGGTGGTGCGGAAGTGTTCGGTATGTTCCTGGAAAACGGGCTGGTGAATGAACTGAGAATTGTCACTGCTCCCCTGATTCTCGGGGACGGTATTCGATTGGCAAATCTCACCAAACCAAGAATGTTGGACGATGCCATTCAATTTGCCGGAAAGGACCACTGGATATGTTTACCGGAATCATAGAAGAGACGGGCACGGTCCATACGGTGCGGCAGCACCCGGACGGCCGGACCATTACCGTTCATTGCCACAATGTTCTGAACGATCTGGCCGTGGATAACAGTATTGCACTGGATGGCGCATGCCAGACCGTAACAGATTGCAGCAGAGAGGGATTTTCAGTGTTTGCCATGACGGAAACATTGAAGAAGACCACGTTGGGATATCTGAAAAAGGGAGATCCGATCAACCTGGAACGGGCATTGCGGGCCGATGCCCGACTGGGGGGACATCTTGTGCAGGGCCATGTTGACTGTACGGCGGTCGTGGACCGGATCGTACCGCGCACCAATACCTGCCTTCTTTCATTTCGTCTGCCGGATCAATGGGCAAAATTAACGGTTCTTCATGGCTCGATTGCCGTCAATGGCGTCTCCCTGACAATTGCCCGGAAAGCAGGGGTCCTGATTACGGTTTCCGTGATACCCTACACCCTGAAAGCGACCACACTGGGGGGGGTAAAGCCCGGTGCGCCAGTGAATATTGAAACAGACATTATCGGCAAATATCTGCACGCCTTTGCAGCCAAGGAGAAGGCATGATTATCCGTATTGAGGAAGCCCTGGAGCGATTTCGCCGTGGTGAATTTCTGATCGTGGTGGATGACGAGGACCGTGAAAACGAAGGAGATCTGATTATCGCTTCGGAAAAGACCACACCGGAAGCGGTCAATTTCATGGCGCGGGAAGGCCGGGGCCTCATCTGTGTATCTGTTCCCCCGAAGCGGGCACAGGAGCTTTCGTTACAGCCAATGGTCCAACGGAATACGGCCCGTCACGCGACCGCTTTCACGGAAAGTGTGGACGCCGTCCATGGGACCACAACCGGTATTTCGGCTGCGGACCGGGCCCGGACCATTCAGGTGATGGTCAACCCGGAAAGCCGACCTGAAGACCTGGCACGGCCGGGCCATATCTTCCCGCTGATCGCCCGGAAAGGCGGCGTGCTGAAACGGGCCGGTCATACCGAAGCAGCAGTTGATCTGGCACGACTGGCGGGCCTCACACCGTCCGGTGTATTGTGCGAAATCATGGACGAGGACGGCAGCATGGCCCGGCTCCCTGAGTTGAAAGCACTGTCCCATCGCTGGAACATTCCAATTGTCACCATTGCCGACCTGATTGAATACCGCCGTCGATACGAACGGCTTGTGAAGCAGGTGGCGGAGGTTGATTTCCCCTCCCACCATGGGGACTTCGTCCTGAAATATTATGAATGCGAGCTGGACGACAAAGATTACATCGCGATTGTGAAGGGCTCTTTCAACCCCGATCAACCCGCCCTGGTTCGCATGCATTCGGAATGCAAGACCGGCGACACCCTGGGTTCGCGCCGCTGTGATTGTGGTGAACAACTGGCGGCTGCCATGCGCATGATCGACCGACACGGGGGGGTTGTGGTGTACCTGCCGCATGAAGGCAGGGGAATCGGCCTGAAAAACAAGATCCTGGCCTACCGGCTCCAGGACCAGGGGGAAGATACGGTTGAAGCAAACTGTAAACTGGGATTCAAACCGGATCTGAGAGATTACGGCATCGGCGCACAGATTCTCCATGACCTGGGAATCCGGCAGATCCGTCTATTGACCAACAACCCGACGAAGATCATCGCACTGAAAGGATATGGATTGCGTGTGGTGGAACGGGTCCCGTTGGAAATCGATCCGAACCCGGACAATGTCCGTTACCTGAAAACAAAGCGGGATAAGATGGGCCATCAGATCCTGCAGGAGGAGAGCAAGAAATGAAGACCATCGAAGGGAAACTGAATGCTTCCGGAAAGCGTTTCGCCATCGTGGCCAGCCGGTTCAACGATTTTATTTCGGGACGGCTGCTGGACGGCGCACTGGACTGTCTGAAACGGCACCATGCCAATGAGGAGGACATCAATCTGGTCTGGGTACCGGGCGCATTTGAAATTCCACTTGCGGCAAAACGGCTGTGTGAAATCGGTGAATATCATGCCGTCATCTGCCTGGGCGCCGTCATTCGCGGGGAAACCCCTCATTTTGATTATGTGTCGGCAGAAGTCAGCAAAGGCATTGCCAATGTATCTCTCACACGGAACACGCCGGTCATTTTCGGTGTCATCACCGCGGACACAGTGGACCAGGCCATCGATCGTGCCGGGACCAAGGCGGGGAACAAGGGATGGTCCGCAGCGCTGGCAGCCATTGAAATGGCTGATCTGATGGGGAAACTGGAATAGTTACTGCCGGCGATTCTCGAATCCGGTTGTTCAGGACGCGGGGATGCTGAAATCAAACAGCAGCGGCAGATGGTCCGAATAGGGACGACTCAGCACCTCGAAACGGGTCGGTTCAATCTGCGGGCTGTACAGAATGTAATCCAGTTGCCGGTCCGGATTCCGGCTGGGATGTGTCGGTTTTCCATCCCGATTGGCGTTTTGTAGACCGGACGCCTCCAGAAACAGGTCCAGCTCATGTTCACCCCACAGCGGATTGAAATCACCGGCCAGAATCAGTGGCTTCTTCACCGATTTGACCATCTTTAACAGCGTGCGCAACTGATCATGCCGGTGACGGAATTTCAATGAAAGATGAACCAGCATGACGACCAGATTTTCCAGTTCCAGTTCAATGACCAACCGCTTTACACCCGAATCAAACCGGTGAAACCGCCGCGCCTCGATCCGTTCCGATGTCAGAAAAGCATTTCCCTGGCGATTCAACACCGGAACATGCTGCATGAAACATGCACCGCAGTATTTGGACTGGTACACATGATAATGGCCCAGTTCGTCTGCCAGTCGTTCGGCCTGGTTCCGCCATCGGGAACGGTAAGAACCCAGATCGACCTCAATCAGTCCCGCCACATCCGGCTGCATCTCTTCAATAAATGACGCAATCCGCCTGAAATTGCGGCCGGACCCCTTCAGATAGCCCCAGTAAGGAAATGGCAGATGGAAGGTCCGGCCGGCTCCTGCACCATACCGGATGTTGTAAAGCAGAAACCGCATGTGCCCTCCATTGTTGTCCCTATTGTATCGCAGTTCGGGGCTTCGCCCTGGCAGCCAGTTGAACCGAACCTGCATTGGCCGGCGCCCAGCACAGACCCAGCAGCAGAACCGGGATCCATCCTTCACCCAGAGAAACCGCACCCAGACCCGCTGCAACCAGGTAGCTGACCGGTCCGAACACCGCCCCGGAGACAGCAGCGACCCAGCGGGACCGGTGCATCCAGGCCATGGAATAGTTCAGGGTGGAACCATACAGTACCCAGAGTGTCGTAATGTATGGCGGTGCCAGCGGGTAACCCGGAATATTGCCGTGATAAACCACCAGTCCGGTCAGCCGAAAACCTGTCTCCAGCAATGTGCCCAACAGGGCCAGTTTCATGAAGAGTTCCACTTCTTTCCGGCGATTATCACTGAGATAGAGATGCACAGGTATGAACAGGAACGCGCTCAGTGGTCCCAGCCAGGGATAGCCATGTCCGGCACCCCAGACCGTTGCCAGCCAGGCGGCGTTAAAACCGGCATAGTTGACAAGGAAAATGGGTTTCAGTTTCATTTTGATTCTCCCAGCCGGGTTACCAGTTCCCACAGTTTATCCCTCTCCCCTGGTTGTGGATCGGTGTTCCTGAACCGGACCGCGTCCCGGACACGGCGGTCAAACCAGAAATCCCCGTTACCGAAATGCTCGCGGTCAACCGCCATCAGCCAGCAGATAGTATCTGCACCCTGTTTTCGCGTTCTGAGCAGCGGATACATCACCCGGTAAAACACCGGCAGTGACGTTCTTAATCCGGGTGTCCGGACCCAGCCCGGATGCATCGAAGCAAAACAAACCGCACCGGGCAACCGGTCGGCACACAGCCGGGCCAGCTCCACCTGTGCCCGCTTGGTCTGTGCATAGGCCCGCACCCCGTCAAACGGTTCCGGCGGATCCATCAGTTCATCCACGTTCAGCCCCACCGGATACATGCCCCCCGAAGACACCAGCAGCACCCGCGGATCCTCGGATGTCTGAAGAAGGGGTAACAGATGCAGCATGAACCGATGGGGACCGAACAGATTCACGGCCGCCGTCTGCTCCGGACCCCAGGTCGTCTGTCTCCGTTCATGGGGGAGAATACCCGCGTTCAATATCAGCCCATCCAGTGAGTCCCACTGTCGGGACAACTCTCCGGCAGCACGGTCTACCGATACCGGGTCTCCCATGTCCACTTCAATTCCGGTGATATCAGCCTCCGGCACCCACTCACGGATCCTGTCCACCGCCTCGTGCAGACGTCCCGGATTGCGGGACAGAATACAGACCGAGGCCCCGGCCGCAGACAGAAACCGCGCGGATTCAAGACCGATACCAGTGCTTCCGCCTGTCACGGCAAAGCGCTTACCCGCCAGGGATGAAAGCGAAATCCGCTTCCAGAACGGTCGCCGGATCAGGTACCCCAGATTGGTGAAACTGAACAGGATTGTGCGATCCAGCCAATTATCCAGTGTGACTCCAATTCTACTCATGATTTATCCTTCTGCCCATCCAGAATCGGGTCCAGGATCCTTGTGCCCGCGCGAACGCAACCAATACATAAATCATTGCCATCCAATTGCCCAGAATCATCAGCGCCAGGATCCATGCCATGGACCGCAATATCGACTGTTCCCGGAAAACAATCCAGCCGGAAAAAAGCACAAAACCGAGATAAAGATCGAGCAGGGTCAAACGACCCCAGGGCATGGACCAGAGTGCCGCCCCTTCCAGCCGGATATCTCCCGCTGTAACGGTCCAGATGATCCCGACCGTCATCACAACCAGCCCTGTCCACACAACATACTTTGCTGCTTTCACTTGCTGCCTCCTCCGGCTGACTTCAAACGCTCCATATTGAATTGCCGGCAGATTTCATGGTACGGTATATGCGTACCATCATACTATATACGATACTTTACTTTTTTGGTTGACTTTTTATGTCGCCCGTGGGATTTTTCTTCTGTTCCGTCTCTTTCACGGTAACCCGTGATGATGATAGACGGCGGTATAACCGCCCACACAAGGAGCAGGATATGTCTTCAAAAGACTCCCCAAGACAATCCGGAATGGATATTGCGGTAGTGGGAGCCGGTGTGGCCGGCCTGACAACGGCGGTTCTCCTGTCGGAATCTCACCAGGTCACCATTTACGAACGCAATTCGTATCTCGGCGGCCATACCAACACCATCGAGATCCCGGATGGACCGGATGCCGGGATACCGGTGGATACCGGATTTATCGTCATGAACCATCGGAATTATCCTGTTCTGACCAGACTGTTTGAACGGTTTGATGTGCCGTTGCGGGATTCCGACATGTCATTCGGCTATCAATGTGAAGAAACCGGACTGGCCTACGCCGGGACCAATCTCAATACCCTGTTCGCGCAACGCAGAAATCTGTTTCGCCCGACCTATTACGGCATGATCCGTGACATCCTGCGCTTTTACCGTACTTCCAACGAAGATCTTGCCCATGACCGCGTGGGTGATCGGACGCTCGGGGAATACCTGACGGACGGAAATTATGGCCGTCTGCTTGTTCATCATCACCTGCTGCCTATGGGGGCAGCCATCTGGTCCACCCCCTGCGACCGCATGATGGATTTCCCCGCCAGCTCTTTTCTCCATTTCCTGAAGAATCACGGACTGCTTTCGCTCGACAATCAACCCCAGTGGCGCACCGTAGTGGGCGGCAGCTATGCTTACGTGAAGCGTATGATGACCGGTTTCTCAGGAACCGTTCACACCGACACCCCGGTACAGCGGGTCAAACGAGGAGAATCCGGCATACAATTGACACTTCCGGACGGTCATACCGTAACTCACGAGGCCGTTATCCTTGCCACCCACGCGGACGTGACGCGCAGACTGCTGGCCGACCCCTCTGAGCTGGAAACCTCGTTGCTGGCACCCTGGGAATACTCGGTCAATCACACCGTCCTTCACTGGGACGAAAGCGTTCTGCCGCACAATCGCCGTGCACGTGCATCCTGGAACTACTGCCGGGAATCCGCAACGGAAGAAGCCGTTTCGGTCACCTACGACATGAACCGGCTCCAGGGTCTGCAAACCAACCGGCGCTACCTGGTGTCCCTGAACCGGAAAGGGCCACTGAACCCGTCTGCCATCGTGTATGAAGTGGACTATACGCATCCCACCTACACGCTTGAGTCCATGGCAACCCAGCGGCGCCTTCCCGAACTGAACGGTGTACGCGGAACGTGGTTCTGCGGCAGCTACTTCGGCTACGGGTTTCATGAAGACGCAGCCCGGTCCGCAGCCCTTGTTCTGAAGGACTTCGGGATTGAGATATGACAAACGGACTGTTCGCGGGAACCGTTTCCCATACCCGGCTCAAACCGCTCCGTCATCGATTCCGCTATCCGGTCTTCTTCCTGGCACTGGATATCGACGATCTGCCGGAACTGGATCAATCGGTCACCGGATTCGCACACAACCGGTTTGCTCCGCTGTCCATCCGGGATACGGACTACCTGGACGGAAAAGGCAGCCTTCGGGAACAGGTAATCCGTTATGTTCCGGATGATATCCGGGAACGGGGTATCGGCCGTATCATGCTGGTTACAGCCGCCCGCTATTTCAACTATGTCTTCAATCCGGTGAGCTTCTGGTATGTCCACGACCAGGCGGATGCGCTGGTATGCGTCATTGCCGAGGTCAACAACACGTTCAACGAGCGCCACCTGTACGTCCTTCACGAACCGCAATGTTTGTCTTCAGGCGAGCTGACATTCCGTACGCAGAAATGTTTTCACGTCTCGCCGTTCTTGGACAGGGAAGGCACCTATCGCTTCTTTTTCTCTCCGCCGGGGGAACACATCACAATCCGCATCATGCTGGAAAAGGAAGGAAAAAACGTGATGGTAGCGGTGCTCTCCGGCAAACACCATGCGTTGACCGGTTCCCGTATCCTCCGGACCCTGCTACGCTACCCCTTCTCCGCCGCATTGACCTTTCCGAGGATTACCTGGCAGGCCGCCCGACTCTGGATCCAGCGGCGTCTGCCGATATACCGGAAACCCGCTCCGGATCATCCCATGACCATTCGTCCGGCTCCGCCTTCATGGATGCAGCGCAACACGTTTCGGCTCATTGACCGTCTGCTGGGCAAGCTGGAACACGGATTGCTTACCATTTACCTGCCGGACGGTCGAAAAGTAAGATACGGCAACCACCAACTCCCGGAAGAATCGGGTGGTGTCATGACCATCCACGAATGGTCGTTTTTCAGCCGACTGGCGCGGGGAACCGACGTAGCACTGGGAGACATGTTCGTGGATGGAACATGGTCTACACCGGATCTGACCGCCGTACTGTCCGTGTTTGCGCGCAACATCATCCGAATCAACACAGACGGATCAAACCGGGGCACGATCGCCAATCTCATGAATCGGCTCCACCATGCATTGAGACGGAATACACGACGGGGCAGCCGCAACAATATCGAGGCCCATTATGACCTCAGCAACCGTTTCTTCTCCTTGTGGCTGGATGAAACCATGACATATTCTTCGGCTGTGTTCGAGAATGATGCGGATTCACTGGAAGATGCACAACGACGAAAGTATGACCGCATCATTGAAAAAGCCGGTATTACGTCCGAACACCATGTGCTGGAAATCGGGTGCGGATGGGGTGGTTTCGCCATCCATGCAGCCACTACCGTCGGGTGCCGGGTTACCGGAATTACCCTGTCCGGAGAACAGCTCGCCTTCGCACAGGAGCGGATCATAAAAGCCGGACTTCAGGACCGGATCACGCTGAAACTCTGCGACTACCGGGACATGAGCGGCCAGTTCGACCGGATTGTCAGCATTGAAATGCTGGAAGCAGTCGGACACGCCTACTATGGCACGTATTTTGAGACCATTGACCGATTGCTCAAAGGCGGCGGACGGGCGGCCATTCAGGTCATTACCATTCCGGATCAGCGGTACGAAGCGTACCGTAGAAAACCGGACTGGATTCAGAAGCGCATTTTTCCGGGAGGTATGCTGCCTTCGCTGGCTGTGATCAGCCGGGAAGTGGCCCGCAGGACAACCCTGAACATTCTCGATCTGAACAATCTCGGGCCCCACTATGCCAGAACCCTCAACCGATGGCACAGCCGCTTCAACGCTGTAAAGGATCAACTCCACGGCATGGGCTTTGATACCCGATTCCAGCGCATGTGGTCCTATTACCTTTCGTACTGCGAAGCCGGCTTCCGTGAAAGCGCCATTCATGTCCTTCAGATGGCACTCTGCAAACCGGGCGATCCGGGACCGGCAGGGTCGGTTACCTCCGGACTGTAAACATTGATCTTCCCGGTGGAAAGCCCTGCCCCAATCTGGGATAATGACCGGGACACGCCAAAAGGGAGAATACAATGAACCGAATTATCGCGACAGTATGTTTCGTTGGCCTCGCCGCCATCAGTTTATTCATCACGGCCTGCAACCAGCAGCACCAGCAGTCACCCTATGAGGGATCCGGAAAGGTTGTGGCCAATATCAACGGTGTGAAGATTACGGATGACCGGCTGGACTTGATCATCCAGGCCCTGCCGCCCAACGCCCAGGGACAGTTTCAGACGGATGAGGGGAAACGGAACCTCATTGACCAGCTCACCACCCAGAAGCTTCTGATTCAGTACGCAAAGGACAAAGGCATGGACCAGGATCCCCTGTTTCAGGTCCGTCGCCAGATCATGAACGATGAGTTGCTGTTGAACAGTGTCTATCAGGAGATTACGGAAGAACACCCGGCAGATGACGAAGCGCTTATCAAATTCTACCAGACCCATCCGGAAGTGATGGGGGCCAAAGCTCAGTATACAGCCCGTCATATTCTGGTTAGTCCCACCCCCGCCAGTCCGGATCAGCCCGTATCCAACACAACAGGAGATGACGCGGGAACTGATGAGGAAGCATTGCAGAAAATGGCCATGCTGCAGGAGAAGCTGAATGCCGGTGCAGATTTTGCGGAACTGGCAAAGCAGTATTCCGAGGGTCCCAGTGCGCCGCGTGGTGGTGACCTGGGCACGTTCAAGGCCGGCGACATGGTCCCGGAATTCGACCAGGCACTGGAACGGATGGAACCGGGACAGGTCAGCGATATTGTCAAAACCAGATTCGGTTATCATCTGATTTACCTCAGCGACCGCGGCATGACCAAACGCCCGGACTTTGGTGAACTCAATGCGCAGCAGAAGGAACAGGTAAAGGCATACTACTATCGCAACATCATCAATACGATGGTGGAAGACCTGAAAAAGAACGCCGTCGTAGAGGTAAACCTCTAATCATTGACCGGTGAAATGAACAGAATCAGGATTTTGGGAATGGCCGCCGCAGTGGCGGCCGTTCTCTTCATCAATCACGGATGCGCCAGCAGAACCGAACCGGTTGAACAGGATGTCATTGCGGAGATCAATGACCAGTTCATCCTCAGGGACGAATTCGTCTTCTTTCTGGAGGCAAATTATGCCTCGATTCTGGAGGAAAAAGACGAACCGTTACTGTCCACCCTGCTGGACGACTATCTGGAAAAACGCCTGCTGGTCAGTGAGCTGGCAAAGCAGAACCGGCATCCCGGCCAGGAAGAAATCAGCGAGTATCTCAAGCTGAGCGGTATGGAAGAACTGCTCAAGAGTTACGATCTGCAGCAGAAACGGATCCTGGCACTGAACACCTCTCTTATTCTGGCCGAGGACAAGTTCAAAACCATGGTTGCCGAAAATCTCCGGTCGATACCCGACGAACAACTGCAACGCTACTATGAACAGAATATCAATGAATTTCTGAAAGGAGAAGCGCTCTGCTTCATCCGGTTCTCTTCACCCTACGAAGACCTGCTGAAAGACGCCCGATACTGGCTGGTCAACCGCAAACGCGATGTGGACTTCATCCGTCAACGGTACCAGGACATCCAGATCGAGGATGACTGTTTCCCGGCATCCGAAATTCCGGCAACTTTCCTGAAGCCGCTGGAGGAATTGAAGGTGAACCGGGTATCCGACATCGTTGAAATGCAACTGGGACAGGTGGTGATCTACAGCATGTTCCGCCTGACCAAACGCATCCCCCCTCACAAGCAGAGTTTTGAAGAAGTCAAGGAGCTGATCCGAAAGAACCTTGAAGCCCGTCAGTTACAGGCCGAATTGAAGCGGCGCCGTTCCGAGATGCTGCGACGCGCCCGGATTACCGTTTACCCGGAACACATTCTGGTGTTTAATTATACCGGGAGATTTCCAGTTTCCCACGGGGAGGAAGAATGATCAAACGACTGTTGATGCTTGCACTGATCCCGGCAATGCTGGTTCACGCTGAAGTGGTGGAACAGATCGCCATCGTGGTAAACAATCGTGCCGTCACCCTGCACGAATTGAAGAAGATTTACACCGCCCGAGCATCTGAACTGTATCAGCAATTTTCCGGCGATGAACTGCAGGAGAAACTGAAAGACCTTCGTCAGACCGTAATTGATGAAAAGAAAGAAGAAATGTTGCTCCTGGAAAAGGCGAAGCTGGAAGGCATCACCGTTTCCGATGAACAGATTGATGGCTTCATCAAACAGCTGATGAAGGAAAACAACATTGACAACATCAGCCAGTTTGAAAATGCTCTGGTACAGTCTACCGGCATGACGCTGGAGGAATTCAAGGATAGTCAGCGCAAACAGAGTATTGCCCGGACAACCATTCAGCAACTGGTCATGTCCAAAATATCAGTGGACGAAGCCCAGCTGCACGCCTACTACGAACAACATAAGAACGACTTCCTGACTGACTTCACCTATGACGTCCAGGAAATCGTGGTGTTCTATGAAGAGGGAACCCGGGCCGATGCTTTTTCCCGGATTCTGGAATGCAAAGATCAGCTTATGCAGGACAAAATCGGTTTCGGAGAAGCGGTCCAGAAGTATTCGGAGTCGGGCTCCAAGGAATACAACGGCGAGCTGAAGAACCTGAAAAAGGGAGATCTGCACCCCAAATTGGAAAGCAGCGCACTGGCCCTGAAACCGGGGGACATATCCGATATTGTGGATACCGGCAAATCGTTCCACATTCTTCGCCTCACCCGGGTTTCCGAACCGCAACCGCGCCCGTTTGATGAAGTCAAAATGCAGATTGACCGTACATTGACCCAGCCCCAGATGGAGAAGGCAATCGACAAGTTCATCCAGGATCTGGAAAGTGAATTTTATGTCCGGGTCCAGGTTTCTCCTGAAGACCTATGAGGCTTGATCTTTTTCTGAAGAAGACCCTGATCGTCAAACGACGCACGCTGGCCAACGAACTCGTCCGATCAGGACGGGTCATGTTGAACGACTCACTGGCCAAACCCGGTCGGGACGTGAAACCCGGAGATGTTGTGGAGCTTCCGATCCATCGGCGCCGGCTCAAGATCCGGATTATTGAAATCCCGGTACGGCCGGTCAAGAAGGGCACCGAGCTGCAATACTACGAAGTTCTGGAAGAGGAGTTGATTCCATGAGCCATACATTTATCAAAGACCTTGAACCGGATTGGAAAGGGGAAGAGTTTTATCTCCTCAAGTTACTGGGCATCCGGGAAAAAAAGAACGGCGGTCAGTATCTGCTGCTCAAGTTCGGCGATTCGAGCGGTGAACTGATCGGCATGATGTGGGAAAACTTTGAAGGCGTTGCAGAATCTGTTCAACCGGGTGATTTTGTGAAAGTCCGGTTTCGCGTTCAGATGTACAACAACCAGTTGCAGATGATACCGACAAAACTGAGAAAGGCCGAGGAATCAGAAATCGAAGATCCGTCCATCTTCTTCCCCATGAGCGAGCGTCCTCCGGAAACCATGCTGGCGGAAATCCGTGAGCTTCTGGAAGCGGAAATCGGAGATCCGTTCCTGAAAGAACTGGCACTCCAGGTTTACAATGATCCGGACGTGGTTGAACGGGCGTCCATCGCACCGGCAGCCAAGAGCATGCATCATGCGTACCGTGGCGGCTATCTGGAACACCTGTTGACATTACTCAAGCTGGCCGTCCAGGTTCTGCCGGTGTATCCGTTCATCAACCGGGACCTGGTGATAACCGGTCTGCTGTTTCACGACCTGGGCAAGCTGTGGGAACTGACCTATGAGCGGGATTTCAGCTACAGCACCGAAGGCAGATTGCTGGGTCATATTACAATTGCATACGACTATATCGCCACCCGTATCCGGGAGGTTCCGGAGTTTCCGGAAGAGCTGAAGCTGCATCTGCTGCATATCCTGCTGGCGCATCATGGTGAACTGGAATTCGGGTCTCCCAAACGGCCGAAAACACCCGAAGCCCTCATGGTGAATGTTCTGGATAACCTGGACGCCAAGCTGAATGCCATGAACCAGGCAATAGAAGCGGATGTTCCATCGGACCATCCGGACTGGACACCCTACATTCCCATGTTCAACCGGATGCTGTTCAAGAAACGGCCCTGACAGCCGGGGCGGGTTCACATTATCATGAACGTTCCGGAATCCGTCCAGATCGGGTCCCTCTGCATCCGGCCGGCCACGTTCCTGGCACCCATTGCTGAAATTACCGACAGTCCGTTTCGGCGTATCGTCAAACAGTTCGGTGGTGTGGGAGCCATGTTTACCGAAATGATCCCGTCCGATGCCTACACCCGACATATCGAACGGACCCGATTCATGGTCCGTCACACCCCCGAAGAGCATCCGCTGATCTTTCAGATTGTCGGGAAAGACCCGGACCGGATGGCCCGGGCTGCCGAAATGGCCGCCGATGCCGGTGCGGATGCCGTGGATATCAACATGGGATGTCCGTCCAACACCCTGACCCGGCACGGCAGCGGTGCCGCATTGCTCCGTGATCCGGATCTGGCCCGCAGGATTGTTCAAGCGGTTCGACAGGCAATTGACACTCCGCTGACCATCAAGATCCGCAGCGGATGGAACGATCAGTGTCTGGTATACCGGGAATTCGGTGAAATGGCCCAATCCTGTGGAGTCGATGCGGTTTTTTTCCACGGTCGCACACGGAAACAGATGTACCGGGATACCGTTCACTACGAACATATCGCCGACCTGGCCGGACACCTTCGAATTCCGGTCATCGGAAACGGTGATATTGTGGATCCCGCTTCCCTGAAACGAATGCTGGAAACCGGATGCAACGGCGTCATGATCGCACGAGCGGCCATCAAACGGCCCTGGATCTTCGCCGAACTGACGGGAAATCCGGGTCAATCGCCGGAAAAACTGGCTCAACTGGCCTGGTGGCAGTTTCAGCAATGTGTCCAGCTGTATCCGGAAAAGCTGGCTCTGCACAAGATCAAACTGTTCCTGGGCTGGTATTCCCGCTCCCTGCCGCAGGGGAAACATCTGCGGATGGAACTGACCCATATTAAGGACAGTTCCGCCGGCCTGGAACTACTGAAGCGATATGCCGCAGAACACCGGTTTGTCTTGCCTGAAAAAGGGAAATGAACTAGAGTATCTATCGAAGATTCATGAAATCCGAATGTTATAGTTTCTGTGCCACCAAGAATCGGCACATCTGCTTTGCAACAGAACTTAAAGAGGTGAAAAATGGCGCTGAAAACGATGGTATTTATTGATGGAAGCTGGATTTTTCATAACAAGACTGAAATCATGACCGCCTTCAACGAACCGGATTTTAAGATCAGTTACCAGAACCTGCCCGAGCTGATCGGATCACATATTGAAGGACAGACCAACCGAACGGTGGACGTGGTCCGCACCTGTTTTTTCGGCGCCATCCCGGTCAACAAGCCCAACTTTGACCCCTCACCCCAGGAGGCCTTCTACGAATATCTGCAGAAGGAATGCCGGTTTGAAGTGGAGATTTTCGAAATCGATTTCAAGAATCAAACCGCATATTCCCCGCAGGAAAAATGTGTCGACATCGGGCTTGCCACATCCATGATGTACTACGCCGCCCAGCCGGATGCCATGGATGTCGCCGCACTGGTAGCCGGTGATTATGACTATATGCCGGTGCTGCGACGTGTCCGTATGCTGGGAAAACGGACACAACTGGTGGCCCTGAAGAAACTGGGTAACGTATATCCCACATCCCAGAGATTGTTGAACAGCTATGATCTCTTCGACTTCCAACCACTCTTTCTGGAAGAGCATCTGGACGAAATTCGCCTCGTCAAGGAGAAACGGGAACGGTCCTGTGATAACTGCGGGACGATGGAACTGACGGACTGGAGCGGCCGCTTCTTCTACTGTCATCAATGCCGAAACCGTCACCGGGAGGGAACTGGACGTGAAGATAACGAAAAATTCGACGATCCGAACAATTAGCCTGCTGTTCGCAGTCCTGATCATGGGAGCCACCCCGGCCCTGGCCCAGGACATACATGAAAGCCTCCGTCTCGCCCTGCAGGCGGACGATATGGAACAGGTCTGCCATCTGATTGACACAGGGTCATTTTACCTGGCCGGGCATGCCGCAGGAGAAGAAGCTCTCCGGTACCTGGCCTTCCGCGGACGGCCCGACATGATGGAAAAACTGCTGAAAGACGGATGTGATCCGGATGCCCGGGCGAAAAGCGGAGATCTGGAAGGATGGACGCCACTGACACTGGCGCTGTTCTATGAACAAACCGCCTGCGCCACGGTCCTGCTGGACCATGAAGCAGACCCGAATAAGCCGGTCAAGGGAGGCGAATGGAAGAACTGGACTCCCCTGATGATGGCGGCCAGAACCGGTGACACCAGAATTCTCGACCGGTTGCTTCAGATGGGGGCCGACCCGGACGACCGGACCCGGGAAGAACGGGCCACCGCACTGATGATGGCCGCGGAAGACGGATGCAGTGATTGTGTACAAAAGCTCTTGAATGCAGGTGCCGATCTGGAAAAGAAGGACCGCAATGACTGGACCGCCCTTTTCTATGCCGCAAAAGCCGGTTCACTGCCCTGCATCCGGCTGCTGGTTGAAGCGGGCGCGGACGTCAACGCCAAAGACGGAGATATGGTCAGCCTGCTCATTTATGCCACCGGATTCGTCACTGAATTGCGCAAAGAGCCGCACCCTCCGGAGGACCTGGAACAGATCGTGCCCTACCTGCGGGGACAGGGAGCACGTTGACATCCGGCCTGCCCCCCGGAATTTGACACGACATCCGGTTCATTCTTACAATGGGTTCGACCTATTGAATTCGGGAGGATGCATGACTACCATACCGCAAGCAAACCTGGATACCGCCATGACATACGGGGAATACCGGAACCTGATCGATCAACTGCTGACCGACGGAAAGACGACGGGAAATGATCATTCGGAAAAAATGATTGAATACACCCGTCTGAATGTTCACCGGATGGACCGGATTCAGAAAACGGTTTCGCTTCAACCGGAAACCGGGAAAACCCTGGGCACGCTGAAAAGGGACCTCATCTGGGTCGTATTCACCGAAGCATGGTGCGGGGACGCCGCGCAGAATCTGCCGGTTATCGCCATGATGGCGGACGCTACAGAACGGATTCAATTGAAACTGCTTCTGCGGGATGAACACCCCGACCTGATGGACAATTATCTGACCAATGGCGGCCGGGCCATACCCAAACTGGTCTGCCTGGACGCGGAAGATCTGTCCGAAAGGGGAACATGGGGGCCCCGACCGGAACCGGCGCAGGCAATGGTCCGCCAGCACAAGAAAGACCCACAGGAGCCGTACAGCGAATTCGTCAAGAAGGTACAGCTCTGGTATGCAAAAGACAAAGGCGGCTCCATCCAGGCCGAATTCCGAAGACTGATCCCCCGGTGGGCAGACAGGTTCTGAATCTGAGCCGGAACCGCAGGGCACCAAAGGAGATATGGTCTACTTGCCCCTACCGGGAATCCGGCATTTGATCCCGCTTCAGACAGCGCAATTCATCCGGGTCAGAAACGCCATCTTTCTCCAGCAACCTGGCAAAAGCCGACACGTAAAGCGCCCGACCTGCCTGTTGATCCGACACATGTTCAAAAAACCGATCCAGCACGGGGAGCAGATCCTGGAACTCTTCACCCGGACAGCTGCTCATCGGACTCCGTTTCCGGCCGACCTGCTGAATACTGGCTAGAAGCCAGTTCATGAATCTCTGCAACCGGATCCGCATCACCGTGTACAGGCCGACAACCAGACCGAAAACAGAAACAACCATCGCGATGGAAAAACCCGTGACATGCTGAAAGACGACATCCGCCGGGTTTTCGACCGGGATGTGGCTGCGGAACATGAGCTCTTCCATGGCCGGTTTCAACACTTGAAAATAGTACAACAGGTTACCCACCGCGATCAGAGCTGCAACTAGCAGAAACACCATCATGAAACGGCGCTGAAACAACCGGTCCACATAATACTGACGTCTTCTGTTCCTGACCATCGGGTCCCCCTACAAATTGTGACAGGACAGACACATGCGACTGCCCTCATTATCCATTACCAGCAGTCCGGGCAGATCCGAGTAATGGTCATGGCACGTGATACATTCCACACGCCCATTGATCAGTTGAAGCGCTTCGGGTAACTGTGATGGCGGATGATATTTCCCGGGTTTGCGATGATAAGCCTCACGGTAATCCACGCCCACAGGATGACTGAGTCCGATTCCGGCACCATGATTCCATTGTGCACCGTCCTTGTCCACATTGCTGGATATGGTGCCATCATGACAGGCCAGACAATCCCGCGAACTGTCGTCCAGCAGCTCCAGTATTGCCGGATCCGGGTTTGCCCGATGCGCAACGCCGTAGGATGTGGCATGGGAGTCACGGTTCGATTTGAACACGTCCGGCCCGTGACACTGGACACAGAACGGACGTCCTGTCTCCGGAAAACGAAGCAGGAACGGATAATCCGCCTCGATATCGGACGGGCCCTTCTGTTGCATTTTGCGATGGGGCCTGTGACAGGTGGTACAGACCATGCGACCGTCTCGAAGAGGGAAACGGGACGGAAGATTCCGATCCGGTATGAAGTCGCTGGGATGGGATCGGATCGTTCGATTCCGGTGGCACCGCAGGCAAAGGGTGTTCACATGACGAACCAGCATGGTCGGATCGGCCATACCCAGATGGCATTCACTGCAACGGCCTTCAAAGTCATGCCCGGAAGACTGGTGCGTCAGGGCGACCAGAAGGCCCGCACATGCCAGCGCCACCAACAACAGTATCCACTGCCAGTTACGCATCGTCCAATCCCCCCTGCTGCAGCCGGGCAACAAGTGACCGGATTTCTTCCATTTGCTGTTCACTATCCGGCCCTGCACCGGAAGTCAGGAGATCAATAATCTTTCGAATCATCATGTCGTCCGCCTGTTGCCGGGCAAGAAGACCGGACAGGGCATCTGCAACCGGCATCAGGAAATCTCCAGTTCTGAAACGGACAGTTTCGGTGGCGGTACCCCTCAAATACGATTCCAGTACCATCCGTACACGATACATGGGACCGGATATCTTGTGACTGTAACGCAGTGCCAGTATGTAAACCAGGAGCAGGGAAATCGCTGTCTGCGCAAGAACCGCCACCAGAAATACGACTGTGCCACGCTGATTCAGCCGCAACAGCGCACCATGTGCCTGGACAAAATCTGAGCTCAATTCCTGACTGAAAGCTATCAGAATGACCACCAATCCCATACAGATCCCCGCAAACAGGATCAGCACGCTGATCCCGATAAAACGGATTTCCCGCCCCATCGGAATCAGATTCTTCGAACTCACGATTTCCTCCTGCACGATTTCCAAAGCACCCGATAGGCCTGCCGGTATGCCTGAGCCGCCTCTTTGTACCGACCCTTTCGCTCCAGCAATCTCGCCGCCTCCCGGATCACCAGATGGTGATCCGGCTCAAACCGGACATGGGACGCCAGGCCCTTCCAGTTCTCTTCTGAATCATCCTTTTGAAGCAGACAGAAGTAAAGTCCCAACCGGTAACGGGGATTCCCGTCGGCAGCAGTCAGATTCCGGAATATGACTTCGGCCTCTTCGTACCGGCTCTCCAGAATCAAAGTATAACCGAGATTCAACTGAACTTCTCTTGAATCCGGATACGTATCGGCCAGTTTCCTGAACAACTGAACTGCCAGTCCGGTATTTCCACCTTCCGCCATATGACTTGCCTGTTCGATCTTCTGTTCCATATCCCGCTCCTTCTCATGCTGCAGGGCTTTCTTGTATGGATCCGCCGGTTCCTCGCCTGATCGCAGAGCCCGCGCATGTTCCTCAAGAAACAACGCATAGTCCCGACGGGCACCCGCCAGTTCACTGTTGATGCGATTGTCAGCCGTCACGAACAGAACGGTCGGCATCACAATCACACCGGCCAGGCCATACAGGGAGCGGTCCCGGTCATTCACCCAGTAGACCCTTTCCCGTGAAGTCCATTCATTCTTCCATGAATCGGCCGGGGGCTCCTGGGCTGACACGTCCACAACCACAAGGTGAAGATCCTTTCCCATCACGGACGCCACCGATTCCATGATGTCCTTCGTAGCCGGTTCAGCTGAATCCACAAAAAGTACCATTCCCGGCACATGACTGCGGACCGGCTCCCATACGGGAAGATCGGGAATGATCGTTCCGGGCCTGAGATTGCGGACACCGAGTGCACCGGACATGGCGGTCACAAGCATAACGCTCATTACCAGAAAGCGTTTCATTTATAATTCTCCGGATTGATCCGGTCATAACGATATGCCTTGTGACAACCCGGGCTGCAGGAGCCGCCGGATTCTGTCTGTTCAAACTGGATCGGAATATCCCATCTTCCAAACGGGGTCTCTTCCCGGATATGGCGCGGCAACGAACTGGCATGCACCATGTGACATGCCCGGCAGGTCCGCCCTTTTTCCCGGTTTACATGAAGGTAGTGAAGGTTCTGGTCCCCGTTTCGAAAACCGGTCTGAACGGTCGTGGTTGGATTCTTCACCAGGTCTGATTCATGACAGAGGAAGCACAGGTCATAGGCCTTCTCCTGATACGGGATATAGAACGCTTCCGGATAGTCCGCCAGTAGCAGCTTATACACGTCCGATCCGTGCGGATCGTGACAACCGGAACAGTTCCCATCCGCCACCGGTCCGTGCTTGTTCGGATTTTTCCGGACAATCTGCGCAATATTGTAATCCTTGCCATCCGTCCCGATAATGGGTTTATCATGACAATCCAGACACAGGGCAAGGGGTTCTTTGCGCAGGTTGTTTTCAAATGGAGAACCATGGGCATCATGGCAGGACACACAACCATTTTCTTCACGGACCGGGGCGTGGGGATGAACCGCCTGTCCGGCCTTCTCCACAACATCGGCATGACATACCGAACACAGCGATTCCGGCTCCGATATCAATTGATAAACATGTCCGCTGGCGTGGGGATTGTGACATCCGGTGCAGCCATCGGCCAATGGTGTGTGCATGTGACTGCCGTCGCCCGAATAGTCCTTATCCATGTGACAGTTCACACACAACCGATCCGCAGAAGCAATCAGCAGCGGATCATAATCGCTTGAATGGGAATCGTGGCAGATCGAGCAGTTGCCGGCTGCATTCGGACCATGAATGTAATCGCCTTTGTGCTCGGCTTCATCATGGCAGTCAAAACAGATCTCGGAGACCGTTTTGCCTCGGGTTAATGCCCGGTTGTCTCCACCATGGGGGTCGTGACAATACAGGCAATCCTCCATCATCAAAGCGGCGTGTACGGAAGATCCGCTCTCCCGGTCATCATGACACTGATAACACATGTCACGTACCGCACCTTCGATTTTCTTGAAGGAATGATCACCGGTCTGTTCATGACACATGGTACAGTCCTCTTCCACGGGGGAGTGAACAAACCGGAATTTCCTGAAATCGTCATGGCATCCATCGCTCATGCAGTCACCGGCCTGAACCGGATTCACGAGAATGCAGACCAGAATCGTTAAAAAGCATCCTTTCATGACGCGCATCTTCATTCACACCTCCCAAGCTTACCGTGGATAGATTCCAGGGCTATGAACGTTTCCATGACACTGAACATAACAGGCCCCCCGATTGGTCAGAAATTCAAGACGCAGGCGGCCTGACGGATCCGGTTGAACAATATTCCGGTCAAAATTGATCAGACCGACATGTTCACCATCCACTGCAGACCCCTGAGGTACTCCGTGCGGATCATGGCAGGCGGAACAGGGAATATCCTCCCGCCTCACATGCAGCCGATGCGATGGGAATGAACCACCCATTGAAAACAGGAGATTCGGATCGTGACACTTGAAACAGAGTGCATATGCCGCTTCGGAGTAAATGGTATAGTCCGCCGTGTCATAGCGTCTTTCCAGGAGGAACGCGTTGGCAGAACCGTGAGGACCGTTGGGTCCCGTTCCTCCCGCGTTGACCGACGTATCGCTGTTGTGACAATCCGTACAGTAAATCATGGAACTGGCTGTATATCCTGGCCGAAGGGATGGAACGGAAGAAGCCGTCCCCTGTGCCGCGATTGCATGGTAGCTGGCATTGGTGGGTTGAATCGCCAGACGGATGTTGCTGGTGTCCAGTTGTCGGTTCGTGGAAGGGATGACGTAGAAAGCCGAATTATCCCCGTGACAGCGAATGCATACCTGGTACTGGTACGTTGCCGGATCCACCGGACCACCTGAAATATCCACACCCGGAACCCCGGCCAGGTCACCGTCTACCGCGGGTGCGGAAGCTGCCGTATCATTCACCTGATGCGGATTGTGGCAATCTACACACTCTACATGGCGGGCCATGGTTGCGGAACTTTCGGTCGGATCGTGTACATCACTGTACGTCTGTATCATGTGCGCACTGGGCTTCAGGAATTCCTGCATGACGTTATCCGAGGCCACATTTCCATTGTGGCAGGGGTCGCAGACCGCTTCTTCAGGATAGCGAATCAACAATCGTGTATTTCCTTCTCCGTTGTGTGGACGGTGGCATCCGGCACAGGCGTTTTCGGAAACGGTTGTATAGTCCGTTCCCGGCCAGGGATCCGTACCCACGCCGTTCCAGCTCTGCGTGGAAACGGCATGAGCCGATGTGCTGAAGCCCTGCGGATCGTGACATGTCAAACACAATTGGCCGGAAAGATCGGTTTTCACCAGGAAGTTTCCGGATCCCTCCCTGTGGGGATCGTGACAGGAGGTACACTGCAGTTTCCCCCCGTCATCATAATGAACGGGATCGCCGGGCGGCGGGTCCTGTCTTTCGGAACCGGGAACGGGGACAAATGACACCGGATGGTCATCGGACAGATCCTCGCCCAGTCCGGATGTACCGGTATCCAGCGTCCCTCCCGGAAGACCGGTCATGGTAAAGGTAACATCCGGATTGACGATCTGACCCACCGCCACGGTTCCGTCGTGACAGGTGAGACAGAGCTTGGTATTTCCATCCGGCTGCCCGGGTGAAGACATCAGGGTGGTACTGGAATAGGTCGTGTACACCTGGGGGCCTGCCTCCCGGTTCCACAGTGGTGTCATGGGGGATGCGGCGTGGGGAGTATGACAGAAGATACAGACCTCGGTCGTATCAGATGTTTTAATTGCACCTGGTCCGGAAGCAGACATGTTGTGTCGGCTGGTAGACACCTGTCCCATTAACATGAAAGGGTAAAACAGCAGCAATCCCGCAAACACCCGAACCATCAGTCCATCCTCCCTTCAATGCTGAATATCTGAAGACGGTGATTGTATGTATCGCTCACCACCACACGATTCCGGTTGTCCAGACAGATCCCGCTGGGCATCCAGAACATGCCGTCTGCCTGTCCGTGCCCGCCGACAACCGTCAGGAAACGGCCGGCCGTATCAAATACCTGAATATTGTCAAAAGCAACGTCCGTCACAAATACCAGTCCATCCGGATGCAAAGCCAGCGATTTGGGATGTGCAAAGTGCCCGCCGCCGTCTCCCGGGCCGCCGAACATGGACTGAAATCGCCCGTCCAGGTCAAAAATCTGAATCCGGAAGTTCAACGTGTCCAGCACGAACACCTGCTCTCCCATCACCGCAATGTCAGTGGGAAAATTGAAGTTCCCCGGTTCCGTGCCCCGCGTTCCAAAACAGAATTTTTCTTTGCCGGAATTCGGATCAAGACAGTGCACCCGATGATGTTCCGCATCAACGGCAAAAAGACAGTCCTCAGACAACGCGATGCCTGCGATTCGGGAATCCGGGAAAACAGCAAAAATCTGTGCCGACCGTAAATCATCGGTTAAGCGGATGATTCCTCTGCGTCCGGAATCAGCGAGGAAAACCCGTCCGGTTCCATCCACCGCAATAGAAACCGGTGACCCCAGCGGGATGTCTCCGACCCGGGTCACCCGGCGGATCAGTGCACCATCCCCATCCAGCAGCAGCAACGATGCCTGACGGATATCGGTTACCACGAAACGGCCGTCCTTCAGAACCTGGACGTCGAACGGATAAAAGTCAGCCGCATTCTCCGAGCCAAACAGGACACGTTGAATCCCACGCCAGAATCCCGATGACTGGTGCAGGACGACACTGCGCTGATGAACCACCTGCTGCCCCCAGGCTGACAGGGTCACAATTATGACAAACCAGAACCAGACAAACCGTCTGACCATCATATTAAAACCGCCTCCGCACACTGACGACATAGTAACTGTGACGCCTGCTGGTAACATCCGTATCATCCAGGATATACTCAAACCGGGAAATCAGCATCAGTTTCCGGAACTGCCACTGAAGCCGTGCATAAATGCTCTCCCGATCCCGCTGGTAATCATCGGTCTCGTAGGACAGATTCTGATAATTCAGATCCACCGTCATACCGCTTCTGGTCACCCAGGAAAAGGTGATATGCTGATTCTGCAGGTCCGTATAGTGGCTGATATTCTGGAACTCGGTACGGTTTCCGGACAGGGAAACCGAAATCCGGCACCGCCTGAAGAAGCTGTACCTCACCATTGCCCGCCAACTGTCCGTCGTGTACCGGGAGATGCTGCCAATATAGCTCTCACTGCCCACTTCCGCCGTCAGGTAACGGGTATCCATACCCAGAAAACGACGACGGGAAGTAAATATCTCAAACGGAATAACCTGAAATGCAGAATCCAGACGATTGTCACTGGACCGAACACGATATCCGGCCCGGAATATGTTCAGAAAACGGAGATGAAAATTCTCCTGATGTTCGTGCACACGCATCTGATAGTCCGGATGCCCCGCCCGCATGTAGGTGATTGTGACTGTGGCACCGGATGGAATTGCGGCGCCGGGGACCCGTGTAATCACAACCGAATCCTGAAGCACAATCACCTCATAGTCGACACCCTCCAGGTAAACGATGGACAGTGACTCATCGGTAACGACCAGACTCAGTGGATCCAGACCGCTGGCCGTCAGTGTGACGGTGTCACTGATATCAAACTCCGTCGTCAACGTCCCCCGGGTCACTTCCCCGGTCCCATGGTTCGAAAACAGCTGGTACGTTTGCGTAAGACCGATATTTACAGAACCCGTCGGGATCCGCTTGTGATAATCGAGAAAGGCCTGTTCCATGGTCGTATTGAGACGACCGCCCGGCCCCTTCTCTTCTCTTGCCGTCACGGCGATTCGGCTGTTCAAACTCTCATACAGCCGGTGAATCATGGAGACGGAGAGAATATTCTGATCCAATTGGACATCACTCGTGTCACTTCGATTGAAATTCAGGTATCCATCGAGACTGAGACAATCGGTCAGGGTATGCCTGTACTGGTTGGATACACTGAGGGTATTCAAGTCTGCCAGTCCATCCAGACGAAAAAACCGGATCGTGCCGTGATAACGCCCCTTCCCCTCAAAGAGCTTGACCCGGGCCGATCCAAATACCTGCAGACTGCGGTAAGCGACATTGAAAACCTCTTCCGCATAGTCCTTGAACTGAACGTCCAGTGAAGAATTTACCTCTTCTCCACTGAACAGGACCGTCCGCAGATTGATATTCTCACTGGTTTCTCTCCGTTCTCTGAATGTAAGGGAATCGTAGCGGTTTTTTCTCCGATTCACATCCAGTTGAAGACGTCCGCTACTGAATAGCGGCGCGTAGAGTGTCGCACCCGTCGCCTGCACCCGGTTGTAGTAACGACCGAGAAAAGCACGACCTGCACTTTCCACCGATCGGGAGGCATAAAGCTGTCCGTGCACACGCTTCTTCTGAAAAATTTCCGCCGTAAAGTCATATGTATTGTCTGTCGTGTTGTACAGGGAACCAACCGTTTCCACCTGGATATCGCTTCGGTTCTGCACCACGGAACCGCGCAGATGGAAGGACAGCAGATTGGGGTGGTATGCATACCCGTCCAGTTCCAGTTCAAGGCCAGCCCTCAGAAACGATTCGTCGTATGCACGGTAGAGCTCATCATGGGAACGTTCCTTTTCGGAAACCCCTTCCCAGCGGAGCAGGACAGCCCCTCCCCAGTGCTCTATCCGTAAGAACCGGATTTCCTGACCCGCTGCGCGGTAAGAGCCCGCCAGGAGCAACATGATGATAACTACCCGCCCCTTCATTTCGACTCCCGCTCTCCCAGTCTTGCCGATGCATCCGGTAACAGGAAGAAGGGATTGTTGTAAGCGTGGGGATCATGACAATCGAGGCACCGATTCCGATTCTCATGACCGGATATCTTCCGAATCGTGGACTCCTTGTGACACATGAAACAGAGGGCTTCGTCCCCGTATTTCAACAGATGTGGAATCTTGGATTGATGCGGCTCATGACATGCCAGACACTGCCGTACAGCTACGGGTCCGTGAATGTAAGCTCCCGTGAATGACGTGCGGTCATGGCAGGAAAAACACAATTCCTGAATCGGCATGCGCAGATAGGAATTGCTCGTCCGGTCATGGCACCGATCGCATGCCCGGTCCATGTAAGGTTTGTGGCGGAAAACAGTCACCGCGTTCGTCTGATTGTCGACGGCCTGTTGTTCCGTATCGGACGCCCCCGGTTCCTTCACGGACGAACCACCTTCTGCACTATCTGAGGTCGCCTCTTCCGGTTTCGGAACACCGTCAAAGAAAAACGTCAGCACACGGTATCTCTGCTCCGGCACACATGCTGCCAGAAAAAGACACATCAACAGAACGATGGTGTTACGGCTTCGCCCGGTATGTTCCATAGGCATAAATGTTGACTTTGTTTGCACCAAAATTGGAACTGACCAGCAACAGATATTCCGGATCGAACCGGGGCGAAATCAATGCCCGCAGAGATTCCGGAATCGTATAGGAGATTTCAACATCAGCGGGGAGATTGACCTGTCCCGGTCCGTTTCCCGGGTTCAGAAAGAAAAGCAGAAGCCGATGCTGGTCATCAAATACCTGCACGTTTTCAAATGCGGCATCCACGACATAGGTCCGTCCTTCACGGTCTACAGCAATCCCCTTGGGCCTGGAAAATGTGCCCGGGCGGTTGCCGATACTGCCAAAACGGTCTACCGGTCGGCCATCCAGATCAAATATCTGAATCCGGAAATTGGTGGTGTCGGACACATAGAGGCGGTTGTCTTGAATCACGATGTTGGTCGGATGGTACAAACCGTCCGGACCGGACCCCGGCTTCCCGATTTCAGCAACCTTCTCTCCCGACTGCCGGTCCAGCACATGAATCACATGTTTGTGTACATCACAGACGAAAACACGGTCTGCCGTCAGCGCGACATCCATCGGACCGTCAAATGTGCCTTCCGTGCCATACGCTCTCAGGAAGCTGCCATCCAGAGAAAACACCACCACCTGTTTGCGTCCGATATCGGCAACATACACCTCGTTTCGCCCGCGATCAATCATCAGATTTACCGGACGTACCAGGTTCCCCGGTGGATTCAATCCCCATCCCGTACATGCTCCCGAAGCCAGGTTCATGACGATCAGTCCGCTTTTCATATCGCAGACAAACAGCCGGTCCCCGTCCAGTGCCATTCCGTACGGTTTGATGATGGGAATGGGTTTTTCCCTGTCCGACCCGACAACAAAATCGTAAAAGCGGCTGGTCTTCTCCTGAATATCAGCCGAACTGGAAATCGTCTTGAGAAATTGATAATGGGGTTGGGTGGGTAACGCCGGATAGTAGACATACCGGCTGTCGGCATTCCCTGCCGGCTGCCCGGATGCAACATCAGGTGTTTGAACGCAGGACCACCAGAAGGACATCAGACAGCCCATCACAACCATCCCCCATCGGGATCTCCACCTCATACACAATCTCCTTCAAAAAAGCCCCCCGATACTGGGGGGCTTATCATCAACTGTTTTGAGAGGTGCCCGACCGGATCACTTGTCGTGACAGGTCAGACAGAGGGCGCTCCCGCCGTTGTTAACCAGCAACAGATGGTTGTTTCCATTTCCGTGTACATCATGGCATGATGCGCATTCCAACTGGTCACTGAACAGCATGTCGTCTGCAATGGTGCCACCCAGTCCGCTGGCCTGGCTGGAGGGATCATACAATTCCCCGTCTGCCGTGGCAAGAGCCGTATCGTAGGTAAAAGAAATCGGATGGTCGTCCGAAAGACTGTCTACGTCGTTCAGATTACCGGCCGCTGCAATCAAGGTTCCGCCCGAAGCGCCACCGAAAGAGTCCAGTGCAACCGTTCCGTCATGGCAGGAGAGGCACAACTTCGAGACACCGTTGGGCTGCCCCACCGTGGCCTGCAGATCCAGGCCGGTGTATACCGTGTATGTTTCCGTTGTTACGGTATGGTTCCACAACGGTGCATTGCTGATCGTGACGTCCGCATTGTGGGGTGTATGACAGGCAATGCAAATCTGTCCGTTCGGGGTCCATCCCGAACTGCTGAAATCATGTGCTGTTCCGGAAATCTGCGCGGAAACAGCGACCGTGAAGATGAGGCCAAATCCAATGGCCAGCAATTTCTTCATAATGGTGTACCCTCCTGATACTGAATTGCTCATCAAAAATAAAATCGGCATATTGCCTTATGTGCAATTCTAAAGATAATTTTCACATAGTATATCGTACGAAAGTCGTATTTTTGGTACTACTTTGGTCCCAGTTCTTTCGTTGATCCAGAATTGCACATCCGGATGCTACGCGTCCGGAATCACAACCCTCTCTTTTTACAACGCTTATGCTGACATCAAATAGGCTTTATCCCGAAGCCCAGGAATCTCGACCCGAGGTCCTGACCCGAACATTTTCTTGATTCAGGAGGGTTCCATGCCTGATCCGGGACCCATTTCCGGAACAATCCGGGTCATTCTGCAAAGAAAGCACTCCGGGTGGAGCCGGATTTCCTACCGTTTCTGGTACCGGGGTCGGATGGTTGAGTCATTCAATCTCATGCATACTGTTCAGGTTATTTCCAATCTTGTACGCAAAGCACTGCCAACCCGAGCGGTTCAAGACGGAGGTTTGAAATGTCCGACAAACGAGAGCGCGGTTTCAGTCTGCTGGAGGTACTGATCGCCGCAACCATTTTCGCAATCGGTATGCTGGCACTGGTGGGCCTCCAGTATTCCTCAATTTACCTCACCACGACGTCCAACAATCGGTTCATCGCCAATAACCTGGTCCAGCAGGCGATGGAACATGCCAGAGCGGAGGGACTGAGTCAGTTTGATCCCGGTGCCTTTGAAGGGGAATTTGACCTGCAGGGCTACCCGGCAACCGCTGACACAGGCCGCCGGTTTGCCCGCCAGGTGACGGTGGCTGGAAACAGTGTCCGCGTTCGCGTGAGCTGGCAGGAAAAAGGGGAGGTGAAACATGTTACCGCATCGTCTCTCATCTTCTGAACTGCAGCGGGGCTTCTCACTGACCGAACTGCTGGTCGGCATCGCGGTTGCCTCCATGGTCATGATGATCACCTATCAGGTGTTTACCAGTCAGGCCAACCTCTCCACCACTGAACTCCGCGTCAACAACCTCCAGATGAACGCCCAGTCGGTCATGCGTTTCCTGAATGATTCACTTCGCAATGCCGGATACGGAATTACAACACGGGTTCCACTGGCACCGGTCCAGGTTTATGATTCGACGGAATTGAACACCAGCGGCTCTTCAGGCGGATCCAGTAATCCGGGTCAGGGTGGCGGAGCCGGAGCCACCGGCGGCAGCTGGACACCGGGAGACCTGGGCCTTCCCTCCAACGTACTGCCGGGAACAGATATCATCCGTGTGCTACGTGGTACCGAACGGTACTCCGAAATGATGATCAACGACTACAATGCCCCTTCTCAGCACTTGAATCTCAAGCCCCCCAATCTCTTTACCGAAAACCTGCCGGATGGAGACTATGGAAACGCACATGATCCTTTCGTAGGGGGACTGATGCTGGTATACAGCGAGGATTGCGGCTCTTTGATCATCCAAATTACGCAACTGACCGCCAACTCAAACGACCCCCATGGCACACTGGTGGTCTTCAACCCGGGATGGGGAGGGGATTACAACTCCAATACCGGACTGGGTTGCGATTTCAGCGGCGGAAATGCCATTTTCCTCGGCGACGCCATGGGTTCCTCCAATACCCTTTATGTGGACACCAACCATACGCTGCGACTGCTCACTCCCGATTCCAATCTCCCGTTGCTGAACCATGTGCTGAACATGCAGATGGAGTGCGGCCTGGACACGGATGGGAACGGCGGCGTCGATGTCTGGCGGTTCAAACCGTCCAGTGTTGAGAAGATGCAGTTGAAAGCACTGCGTGTATACGTCTACACAACCACATCCACCACCGGGTTACGGGACACACGTGTGGTGCACACCGTGATACCGGAAGGCGCCGATGATTATGATCCGGCCAACACCAGTACGGACAGCGGATTCAAAAACGAGGATGGAGAATATGTGGGCGTTGTCCGTCAATATGTGCTGGAAGTCAATTTCCGTAATGTATACCCCTGGAGCTGAGGAGGCGCTATGAGATATCACCATAAACCGGAAACCGGAACACCCGTTCTGCAATTGAAGGGAGAGCACGGCGGCGCTACATTGATCACCACCATTGTGATACTGCTGCTGCTGACCGTTCTGGCACTGGGTCTGATGCAGATGTCGCGGGGAAGCATCCAGGCGGCGGGAAGCTATCAGACCTCCGAACAGGCATTGCATGTAGCAGAGGCGGGTATGGAACTGGTGGGCCGCACCATGATCAGCAGCTACTATTCCGCCATCAACTCCATGTTTTATGACACCGGGGATATTGCCCGGCTGCCGGACCCGAATTTTGGAGACCTGGAAGCACTTCTGAAGGGGACCGGTGAAAACGGCGCCAGGTATGCAACCTACTATGGTCAGTTTCCCGGATTCAAGGGACAGGTTGTGGTCGACGAGGAAAACAACCTGATTGGAGAGTATTTCGTGCGCATTGTGGACAACGATGTCCTGGAACTGGAAGACGGTGATTATTACAACCGGTATGAAGATGAAGACGGAGATTATTACAACAATGTGATTCAGCCCAATTTCACGGTGGACCGGGATTATAACCTGTTGATTCAGAGCCGGGCCATTATCCGGAGCGGTGAAACCATTATCGCCACCCGGTTGGTATCCGCCCGCTTCTGTGCGATACCGGAAGGTTCCGGTTCTCAGGTCCGCCAATCGGCCGCCAATACCAACCTTACACCGGCTTTCTGCAAACAACCCTGGCTGGTTCGCCAATAAGGGAGGCACAACATGAGACGAACCCTGTCGATCATCCTGTTTGTTCTACTGGCAATCCCCGGTTTGGCGGAAACCAGAAAAAAAGTATTTGACCCGCTGGAACCGCTGAACAAAACCGTCCCCCCCAATATTCTGCTGGCGGTGGACAACTCCGGTTCCATGAACCTGGATACCAACAACTTGAGCATCATGGATTTCCGCTCACGCAACCAGGTCTGGGCCGGCACCGGGGACTACTGGCATTTCAATGTACCCGGACAGACCGCATGGAACCGCGTACCCGGATCCGATCTGTTCGATCACAACCTCACGTCGCTGGATCTGCCCCTGGAAAGCACAACCCAAACCGTCACCATGAATGTCTCGGGTGAAAGCGGATCCGTGGAATACGTGGGACTGGCCGTCGACGTGTGGATCCCGAAAATTATCGACCGCACGGCGGCAGACATTACACTGGTTCTCACCCATGACGGGATTTCCTACGAAATCCAGCCGGAAAACCAGTGGTACACCTACCGGGCTTCGGATGGAGACCCTTACTATGTGGACGAACAATGCTGCAATGGCAGTGCCTATTGTACCGATGACCGTAAGTGCCGTCGCTACCGGGTTACCTATGCTTTTACAGCATTTTCCGGCATGGACCGCAACGGAGACTGGACCTTGTCCGTCCGCTCAACGTCTCCCAAAACGGTCTATCTGGACGCGATCCATCTGACGTTCAAGCCGCTGCTATCCAAAATGACCGTTCTGAAAACTGTACTGAATACCATTATCCGTGAAAGCAGCGATATCCGTCTGGCATTGGGCACTTACAAAGCACGGTGGACCTCATCCTGCGATTATTACAGTTGCTACCTGTATGATCCCAGCGGCATGCGGATAACAACCTCATCGTATCTGTGGTGGGTAACGTCATACAATCCCGGGTTCGGCCTGTGCACGGGATGGCCGGAAAACGAACTGGAGACAACTGCGAACCATGCGGACATGCTGGACTGGGTCGGCCTGGATGACTATGCGCCCCATGCGTATGACAGCAGCACCGATCTCACCCATGAAATCATGGCCCGGGGCTACACACCGATTCAATCCTGCATGCAGGATATCTACAGTGGATTGAGTGGCACGGACGGCGCATTGTCCTCGCTGTCTTATGCACGGGATTCATACCAGGCGTGCCGGAACTATGCCGTCATCTTCCTGACCGACGGTCAATGTACGGAATCGGGATGCAGCGACGAAAGCATCCGTGACACGATCCGGAACATCTACCAGTCCCATTTGATCGGGTACGGTACCCGGGAAGTGACCGGGACCCGCACCTATGTGATCGGATTGTCCATGAGTGAATCCGACCGGGACACCCTGGATGAATGGGCGGATGCGGGTGACGACGGCCTGTTGAACGCAACCGGCAACGCCTACATGCCGCAGAATTCGGAAGAATTGCTCCAGGCACTGGCCACCGCCATCTATGAAGCATCTTCCCAGCAGGTCGCAGTCAACTCCGACGTCATTTTCGGTACGATTGATCCGGATATGGCGGTCCAGTACAATCCGCTGTTCGGCACCCGCTCGGTCACCCTGACCGACGAAGATGGTAATGTCACCGGGACACAGACTGTCCAGTATCCGGCAGTCCAGGGAAATATCCTGTTCACCACGTTGATGTATTACCCGGTATGGGAAGGGACCGTAAAGGCATTTCAGCCCATGTACAAGAAAATCGTGGGTGGTTCGCAGGTGGAAGATGAAAGCAATCTCTTCTACTTCGCCAACGGGTCTTATCCCAAACTGTGGGACGCCCGGGAAGAACTCGTACCCCGATTGAACGGGACGACCGAGGAAGATGGCACGCACCGGAACGGAATCCGGGACGCTCTGGGACTGACCGAATTCAACCCTGAAGCCACGGATCACCCGAAATGGCGGGACATCCGAATGGTGGACCCGGACAATGGATCAAGCCTGATTCGACTGAACCAGTTCATGTTCGACAGCGATGCCGGAAAATGGCGTCCCGATCCAACCGTGGCATCCACCGTCGCCCAGCGATACTTCGGGGGAGATATTGCCGATGCGGAAAAGCTCATCGTATTCCTACAGACCAGACAGCTGGCGGATATCACCTACTCAACACCGGCTCTGGTGGCGGAACCGGAAATGGGGTTCGAAGAGTGGAGTGAAGCCTATTTCAACTTCAAAATCGACAAGCGCCGGAACCGCCTGCCCGTGGTTACGGTTGGTGCCAACGACGGCATGGTGCACGGATTCAACGCATTCACCGGAGAAGAAGTCTGGGCGGTAATACCCGCGGGGGTGAGGGACAGCCTGATTGCCATGTTCAATTCCTATGATGCATCGGCCAATCCGGCCGGCCAGCCGGATATCAGTCAGCTGGACTATCTGGGCCGGTACGCACACAACTATGGCGTAGCCAGTTCTCCCAAAATTGTGGATATCAACCTGACATATGGAAGTGACGTGGAAACCTGGGCCACCTACCTGATATGCGGACTGGGTGCCGGTGGTCACAGTTATTTTGCACTGGACGTCACCGACACGCTGAACCCGGTGCCATGCTGGGACACCAGTCTGCGCAATGACTATTCGGATATGGGGGAATCCTGGAGTTATCCTGCAGTATGGCAGATCCTCGTCGAACAGCATGCCAACAATCCGGCAACCGGTGTACCCGCAGGCATTTTCACATCCGGCCCAAGCAGTGATAACGCGGACGGGAAAGCGCTTTATGCCATCAACCTGGTGGACGCGTCCGTCATGGAAAAATATACCATCAGCGATCTGGCCTCGGATGAGTTTCTCATGAGCGCCCCGGCCGGGATTCTCGACACAAACCAGCGATTCATGAAAGGCGCCTACGTCTGTGACACAGGAGGCGGCGTATTCCGCTACCAGTATGGGACCGCCCCGTGCAAGGTTTATCAGACCATCAGGGGAACGCCGATTCTGTCCACACCGGCGGTTTACACCGACCCCAATAAACTGGAATGGGTTTCCCTGGGTGAAATGGGCATGGAAGATCCGGAGCAGGGAATTTTCGCAACCGGTTCCGCGCTCTATACCTTCAAAGTTCCCACCTGTGATGTCAGCAAGAACCTGGAAAACATCGCGGATACCGCAAGCTCCGGGCTGAATACGGTTGTCTCGCTGGAAGGCAAAGACGGCTATTACTATGATCTGGATCAAAATGAAATCTTCTACACCAATCCGTTGATCAGTCGCTTCTATTACGAAGACCCGGACGGGATTATGCAGACACAGACCGTGTCCATCTTTGTCACCTATCACTATCCCGAAACAGGGGACACATGCGGTAAGGGTTCATCCAGTATGTATATTTTCGGAATCAGTGACCTGTTCATCGGAGACCCGGAAGAGGATGGCGATATCGCCACTGACGTCGGAGAGGGAAGACCCGGCAATCCGGTGCGTACCGGCATTACCGGTACAGTGTGGATTAACACAGAAGACGGCCCGGTCCGGATTCTACCGCTCGAAGAGCGTGTGGATTCAGCAGTCGTACCACTGTATTTTCCGTTCTCGGGCGCGGACGCCAGAAGATTGGGGGCTGGGGCATGGTTGGTCAAATGAGAAAGAACATGAGCAGCGGATATTCCATCATTGAACTGCTGGTCAGCGTGGCCATTGTGGGCATCCTGCTGGCGGTAGGATCTTACTGGTACAGACCGGCAATGCGCGCCTACCGCGCCAAGAAAGCCGTCCAGGATTTCAAGTATATGCTGGCATCGGCCCGTCAGATCGCCTCCCGGGAAAACCGGTCGGTACAGATCGTTTCGGACGGAACCGGGGTCATTGACATGTTCATTGATGAAAACGGTGATGACGCACTGGATCCGGCCACGGATACCTACCTTCAACAACTCGTCGCAACAGGACAAATGACTGATCCGGGCAAACCGGGAGGGCTGGACGGGATCTATCAGTTTGAACAGAATACCCTGTTCAGTGGCAGCACCCGTACAGGCCAGACTGCCCTGTCCGTTGGCGGCAACGTATTGGGCATCCAGGAAGATGTTACGTATACGGAGATACCGTTTCTCACCAGCTTCACCATTGAAGCCAGACCCAACGGGTTTCTCCGGATCCGAAACGGCGCCGGGGATGAGGTACCCTTTGGAGCCGTATTATCCATGCATTCAGGTGATGTCGAGGACAACGACCTGACCACGGACCGTCACTATGCACTGGCACTGGCCGCCACCGGATGGATGAGCACCTACCGCCTCAATCTGGACGGCGACTGGACCAGTTACTGACCTCACGACCCCTCAGGCAG
>DAINNF010000002.1:0-65986 GCA_036736005.1 Acidobacteriota bacterium | reverse complement strand
AGATGGCGATCAGCACCAGGATGATGATATATTCCGTCATCCCCTGTCCTTCTTCATCTTCGTGGAACCGGCGGGCCAGTCCCTTCATTTCCGTCACATTGACGTCCAGTCCGGATGCAATCCGGGAACCCAGCATTTCAAACAGTCTGCGCATGCATACCTCCTATAAAGAATGGGTGACCGTTACCTTCAGGGAAACGGCAATTGCACAAAAAAGCTCACAAGCTTGAAATAAAAATCCACCGACGAGATAAACGTATTGAATATCCAGTAGATGGGAACCATGACAAGCACAACAATCAGGATATACTCCGTATAGGCCTGACCGCCGTTTTCCGAAAACACATCAAACTCTTTCATGGCGTTTCCTGTTTTTGGTCTAAGGTTGTGTGTATAAGATAGCACGCTCCCGCCAAAATTCAATCGGTTTCCCTGTGACATGCACCACATCTCACCCAACTCTTTCGCAACCACGCCGGATCGGGTACAGTATTAGGAAATACCCGATTCACAGGAGGTCCCATGCCCGACCCGGTCAGTTTCGGCAGTGACAACCATTCCGGCATCCATCCTTCGGTACTCAAGGCCATTGAAGAAGCCAACGAGGGTCATGCCATCGCATATGGTAAAGACCCGTGGACAGCGCGGCTGGAAGAGAGAATCCGTGAAATTTTCGGGAAAAACGCTGAGATTTTCCCCGTATTCAACGGAACAGGCGCAAATGTTCTTTCCATCAAGAGCATGACCCGTCCCTATCATTCGGTCATCTGCACAACACGTGCACACATCCACACGGACGAATGCGGTGCTCCGGAACATTTCACCGGCTGCAAACTGAAACCGGTCCATACGAAAGACGGTCGGCTGAAACCCCAAGACATCGAAGACGCATTGAAAGGCCGGGGAGATGAACACCGCAATCAGCCGAAGGTGGTATCGATCACGCAGAGTACGGAACTGGGAACCACCTATTCTGCCGATGATCTTCAAAAGATATGTGAAACCGCCCACCGTCACCATCTGCTGGTACACATGGACGGGGCCCGTATTGCCAATGCAGCCGCCTATCTCGGGGTGCCCTTCAAGGCCATTACAACCGACGCGGGTATCGACATCGTGTCCTTCGGTGGGACGAAAAATGGCATGATGCAGGGTGAATCTGTGCTGGTCCTGAATCCGGAACTCCTAGCGGAAATGAAGTTTTTCCGCAAGCAGGGGATGCAACTGGCATCGAAGATGCGGTACATGTCCGCCCAGTTTCTGGCCTATCTGAATGATGATCTCTGGCTGGAAAACGCAACACATGCCAACGCCATGGCACGTCTGCTGGCCGACAAGGTGTCCGGCGTTCCGGGCGTGGAGATTACACAGCCCGTTCAGGCAAACGGCGTATTTGCCCGGCTGCCGAAACAGGTTATTCCAAAGCTCCAGGAAAGCTACTACTTTTATGTCTGGGATGAAGATGAAGGCATTGTCCGATGGATGACGTCTTATGATACGCCGGAACAGCAGGTTCTGGATTTTGCGGCAGCTGTTTCACGGTTGTGCAGTGAAATGTAATCGTCCGGTGCTTTCAGACCTGGACGAAAGCAAACCGGATCAGGAGGACCAATGAAGCCTTTGCTTGTATATTACCCAAAATGCGGCACCTGCCGGAAAGCCATCAAATGGCTGGCAGAAAAAGGAATTGACGTAAACGAGCGACACATCGTGGAACACCCGCCCACGCGAAATGAACTGGAGGTATGGCATCGGGCGAGTGGGCTTGAACTGAAGAAATTCTTCAACACGAGCGGCAGAAAATACCGCGAACTGGACCTGAAAGAACGGATTCCGTCCGCTACGCACGCCGAGCTCCTGGATATCCTGGCGTCCGACGGCATGCTGGTAAAGCGACCCGTTCTGGTCACAAACGACAAGGTCCTGGTCGGCTTCCGGGAAACGGAATGGGAACAGGCCCTGCAGGGCTGACCCACCGGAGAAGGGTCCAAACAGTAACCGCATCCATCCGTATAGCTGTAGGATGGTTGATAGATCTTATCTCACTGATTTCAGTTTTGGAGGAACCATGAAACGTGCATTCACACTGCTTCTGGCGGGCCTGATCTGGACTGCCGCAGCCTTCGCGGGGCCCGACATTGCGACGTTATCCGTCCGGGCCGATCAGTACCGCGGTACCTATGATGCCGTTGTCCTGATGGAAGAGACCGACGTCAAAGTCGCCCCTTCCGGCATGACCGAAGTGCTGGAAACAAGGGCTATCAAAATGTTGAATCATTCGGGATGCCGGGATCATCACACAGTCTCGTTCTTCTACGATCCCCTGACTCAGATACAGGAGGTGACCCGGGCTTCGGTGATCCACGCAAACGGTGACAAGACCGAAATTCCGCTGGATACGGTCCGCACATACCCGCAACCGGCACGGGCTATCTACTGGCCCAACATACGCATATCCATTCCCTTCGGATTGCTGAATCCGGGAGATGTGGTGACGTACACGGTCAGGCGGAAGGGATTCTCCTATGCACTGCTGGACGAACCGGCAGGGGAAGCTTCGGACGAAAGTCGTTTCCAGCCGCCCATGAAGGGACAATTCTACGACATCGTGCATTTCCAGGGATTTCAACCGATTCTATACAAACAGTACAGCGTGGAACTTCCCCAGGGGAAACCGATTCAGTACCGCTTCTTCCACGGAGAAGTCACCCCGATGTCCGAGTTCACCGATTATGGCATGCGATATACCTTCACCAAGTCCGATATCGAACCGGTCAAGCGGGAACCCCACATGGTGGATATCTCAGACGTTTGCGCAAAACTGCTGATCTCCACCACGGTGTCCTGGAAAGACAAGTCCGAGTGGTTTTACGGCGTCAACGAAGATTTTGCATTCAATTACACGCCGGAAATCAAAGCGAAAGTGGACGAACTGGTTGCCAACTGCAAGACAGACGATGAAAAAATCGATGTCCTTAATCACTGGGTCGCCCACTACATTCGTTATTCCGGTTTGACAATGGGCGAAGGAGAAGGGTATACCCTCCATCCTGCTGATATGAACTACACCGATCGGCAGGGTGTATGTAAGGACAAAGCCAGCATGTTGATCACATTCCTGCGGGCAGCCGGTTTTGACGCCTACCCTGCAATGACCATGGCGGGTGCCCGGATTGAAGATTTCCCCGCAGACCATTTCAACCATTGCGTGGTTGCGCTGAGGCAGGATGACGGTACCTTCCGGATGCTGGACCCCACCTGGGTTCCATGGGTCCGTGAACAATGGTCTTCCGCCGAGCAGGAACAGCAGTATCTGATCGGTTACAAAGAAGGGCAACCGTTGAAGACCACTCCATATTCCCCACCGGAAAAACACTATTACCGGATTCGTTCCCAGTTCAAACTGGATAAGCTGGGCACCTTGAGCGGAAACATCCAGATATCCGCGGAAGGACAGACAGACGCCCGGATCCGCCGGTACACACAGGGGGACTACAAATCCCAGGCCGATGCCTATTTCATCTCCCTGATTACCGGCACGTATCCCGGTGCCATCGTCAAAAACCTGAAATATCAGGATCCGTGGGACATTTCGAAACCGATGAAGATCACCATGGATGTGGAGATCCCCGCTTTCGCCACCGTGACACCGGACGGAGCCGTATTCCGCTCTCTCTCGCTGATGCTGCCCCGCGAAGATCCTGTGAACTATGAACTGGGGGGACGCTGGAAAGCGGGTGAACGAAACTACGGTTTCCGTACCCGTTGTACAAAACTGATCACCATAGATGAAACGATTCGTCTGCCGGAATCCGTAAACACGGCCCTCTCAACTCTGCCGGTTGTGGAACCGGTAACCGGAGAATATGCTGATTTAAGGTTATCGGTTCAGCCTGAGGAACGGGCAATCCATACCATGATGACCATGACGTTGAAGAAACGGGTGTATCCGGCAGAAGCCTGGAACAACGTGGCGACCGTCATATCCGACTACCAGACAAGCGCAGACAGCTGGTTCCGGATCGGATACGAGGAGGAATAACATGAGAAAACTACTGATACTCATCCTGTTGGTATGCGGTACTTTCGCTGCAGCGTCCGACCCTGTCGTGATCCTCTCCGAAAACGTAACCATTCATGTGGACGCGGACGGACGCGTTACCCGCCACGTAGACCGGGTTGTCCAATTGAACAGTTTCCGTTCGCTCCGGTCACTGGGAGAGTGGTTTTACAGCTTCAATCCGGAACTGGAAAAAGTGGATATCCTGAAATCCGTCACCATCCAGAAGGACGGGACAGAAGTGCCAATGCCGGAGAACGCAAAACTGGTACAGACCCCTTACGCGGTCCAGCATGCACCGGATTTTTCCGGCATACGGGAAATGATGGTTTCGCACACCGGACTGGAACCGGGATGCAGGGTTCATTTTGAGTACAAAACCACGGACCTGAAACCGCACCGGCTGGTCCTGATCGAATGGATGGCGGACCGGTATCCCATTCTAGAAAAGTCCGTCACGATTGAAAACGACATGGGATGCCCCGTCATTCTGAACGGCAATATTGTTGAATCCGGAAACACGTATTCCGTCCAGGAACAGAAGCCTGTTCTTTCGGGTGGCATATTTGACAAACCGACACACCGGGCTTTCATTGCAATCCAACTGAAAGACCCGATTCAGTCGCTGCAGGACATCATCACCGCAGCGTGGAAGGATCAGGACCTCTCCCACACTCTGAAGACCCTCTCCCTGAATCCGGACTCTGTTGCCCCGATCGTTCGCGAAGCGGTTCGGGACCTTTTGTCCACCCGGCTGGACACCGTGCACCTGGACGGGAGCCTGGTCGGTTATGCGCTTCGACCCGTAGACCGGATTCTCCAGTCCGGGTATGCCACTGATTTCGAAAAGGTCGCAGTGGCCTCCGTCCTATTTACCCGGTATGGAATCAAGCACACCGTCATTTTGACGGACTATACGCTGGACGGACATCCGCTGATGGACAGTCCGCACTATGCCGTGGTGTGTGGATCCCCGGTATATCCGGACAGTTTCCAGCCCGGCAACATGTCCTGTATGCCGCTCATCGGGACACGTCCGGCATCCCCGGATGTCTATCGTGTCGTGATCGGTGGTGAACTGAAACAGAAAGAAGAAGGATTCAACGGAGACGTTTCCATCAATGTGCAGGCCGCCGGCACCGGTCCGGAAATCCGTTCACTTGTTCCGATTCAGGGGATGACGTTCTCGGACCCTGCAATCGACCTCAAGGACGGTCACCATGTAATGGCAAGCGTCTCCGCCAGCATGGCCAATCCGGAAAAGACAGTTGAACTGGCGAATCTCCCGGATGCCCTGTTTGATACCGGCACACTGGCCCGGAACAGTCTCTGGTGCAACATCCTGACGGTACCCGGCGACTGTGAACTGGTTGTAGACGTGGTACTGGTTCTGAAAGATGGAACAAACATGACAATACCCGCAGCCGGGTCTGTCTCCAACAAGTGGGGGGCCAGCGAGGTGAAGTGGACCATGGACGGAAATCGACTCCGTGTCCGGTACAACTTTAAATTGAACGGCGGAACAGCCGGCCCATCCGACATGGAACAGATTCGACAACTGACCGGTATCCTCACCAGCCCGACAAACCGGACAGCCGTCGTGAACTGAACGACTGCTGAACAAACACACGCAAAAAACCCCCGGGAATTCCCGGGGGTTTCTGTTTGTTCAACTGCAGAGCGGTTACTTCTTGGGATGGCACTCCAGACATTTGACAGGAGCTTTTCCGCCTTCCTTCTTGTGGCATCCAACACAGGACATGGCAGCGGTCTTGCTGTGGAATGCCGTCATGCGCTTCGGTGCATCACCGTCTGTCTTCTGGTGACAGGTGGTGCATGCAGCCGGGGTTGCACCCGCTTCCATCTTATGATGGCACGTGTTGCATTCATACTTGTCAGCATGAACCTTGTGCGGGAATTCAACCTGCTTCTTTTCGTTTGCCTTGATCGTAACGGTTTCCGGCGCATCTGCGGCCAGAACCAGCGTCACGCCCAGAATGAACGCGATCGCCATTGCGAAAGAAACGATTCTCTTCATATGTACCCTCCTTTGTGCTCGGTCACAGTATAACCGATTCTGCACATATTGCAATATGACCGCCCCTGGTCTTCTGCATACTCGTGATCCATCTCACGCTTCCACTCCAGGTGACAATTCAACGGTATGAATGTTGCAAGATTTATGCACAACAATTGACTGATGAAGGAGGACGTCATGAAACGATTGTTATTGAGCTTTTTAATTGTGATCGGGCTGAGCACTTCCGCCCTGGCGGAAACGAGGCATCTGGGCAACTATTCGTATATCGACACCGACCACCCGCTCATGATCGCCGTAAATGCCTCAGTAGCGGCGAAGCGGCTTTCCAAAGGTTATCTGCCACTGGTTGCATACATCGGTGGTGACCATGGAATCACCGCAACCCTCAACCGTGCGTCTTTCACGCTCATTTACAAAGGCCAGAAGATTGCACTGCCGTCTCTCAAGGAATTGCGTACCAACTATAACCAGGATGTCATGGATCTGACCATCCTCTCCAAGGAGACGGAACACGTATTCCCGTCCCAGATGTCCCGTTTTGATTATCAGAAACGGGTGGATTTTTTCCCTGCCCGGAATCAGTCTTTCGTGCCTGCTGAAGAAGCCACGGTAAACTGGAAACAGGGACTGCGAACCAAGCTCTATTTCAAGAACCCGGGAATAGAAAAAGGGGACACCGCTGTTCTGCAAATCGTACCGGAAGGAAAACCGGACCTGACATCGAAGATCGAAATCACGTTCTGACCGATTCAACAACGAGAAACAACGAACAGGGCGCCTGGATTCGGGCGCCCTTCTTCTTGATCAATCGATGACCGGAAAGAGAATGTCTACCTCGAGCCCGCCACCGGTTGCCGGCCTTGCCTGGATGTTTCCCTTCATTTCATTGACAACCCCACGGCAGATCGCAAGACCCAGACCGTAAGCCCGCACGCCATCCTGCCTTCGGGAAGGATCCGCTCGGAAAAACGGTTCGAAGATCCGATTGACGACCTCGGTGGACAGTACTTCTCCATGATCACGAAACCGGATCAATCCCAGATTACCCTTTCGCTTGACCGTGATATCCAGCCCCTTCTCGATGTCCGCATATGCCCGTGAGTTGTCCATCAGATTGTCAAACACGCGCCAGAGATGGTCCCGGTCTCCGGAAAAAGCAAATGATTCTTCCCCGTGGAGTCGGATATCTTCCGAAAGCATCCGTCGGTCCAGATAGTCCGTGAGTTCCTTCCGCATGTCCAGCGTGGTCAAGGTCACGCCGTTCAGTTGTCTGGATTCCAGTATACGGTTCACCAGCCGGCCCAGATCTTCAAGGTCGGCGAGAATCCGGTCGCGGGAATCCGAAGGGGGAAGCAGTTCCACCGCAACGCGCATACGTGTCATGGGCGACTTGAGATCATGGCTTACATCCCGGAGCAGGCGGTCCCGATCATCCAACGCTTCCCTCACCTGCTGTTTCATATCGGAAAATGCATCGAACAGGCGTTTCAGGTCTCCGGTCGCATGGGGCAGCGACTCCATCTCCTGTTCCATTCTTCGGGGAAACATCCGGATCGCATCCTCCAGTTTTCGCAGGGGATCCGCCAGCCAACGTTTGACCAGAAAGCCCAGACCTCCCAGAACGGTCAGTACCAGGACCGCTACCAGAAAGGCCATCCTGCGGGTCTTATCCGTCTCAATATCTTTGACGAATACATAACGCCGGTCTGCAATCCGGATATCAAATCCAACCGGATCATGGTCATCCATCAGCAGATCCATATCCTGGATCTGAAACCGACGATCGCGACGGGATTGCCGTTGCGGTCGCTTTCGGCGTTCCAGCTGCAGAAACCGTGGCGACTGGAAGAAGTCCGGGTTGCTCTGTATGGCGCCTTCAGGACCTTCGTACCGGATAAATAACCCGAAATTCTCGGCCAGTCGATCTACCGTCTCCTGGTCCGGGCTCTGTTCAATTTCCCGAACCAGAAATATGGCCAGACCGGCTTCCCTCGGATTGAGCACACTCAGACGCCGTTCCTGGTGACGTACAAAAAAGAACGCGATCAACAGGACGGTAATAATTGACGCAGCAACTATGGCTGCCAGATACAACTTAATCGTGATACTTCTCATAAAAAATCAACCCACGAACATGTAGCCGACACCCCGGACGGTCTTGATGAACCGGGGTGTGGTCGGATCGTCATCCAGTTTGTGACGCAACCGGCTGACCGCCACGTCAATGGACCGGTCATAGGTTTCCCACTCATATCCCTTGAGACTTTCCATCAGGTAATCCCGACTGAGTACCCGGCCCCTCTTGCGGATCATCAGGTGCAACAAATCGAATTCCATCGTGGTCAGGTCCAGCACACCCCCGTCCAGACGGACCTCGCGTCTGTCGGGTTCCAGTTCGATACCACCGGGCGTCTTTACAATTTCCCCCCCAACGGATGAACTGCCGTCGAACCGTTTCAGTACCGATCGGATCCTTGCCACAAGCTCCCGTGGTTCAAATGGCTTGGGCAGATAATCGTCCGCCCCCAGTTCCAGACCTACGATGCGATCCGTTACATCGCCACGGGCGGTCAGCATGATGACGGGCACGTTCAGCCGTTCCCGAATCTTCCGCAATACTTCAAATCCATCCATGACGGGCATCATCACATCCAGTACAACGAGATCAACCGCATCCTCGTTCAGATAACGGACCGCCGCCACCGGATCTGATATGGCCTTCACACTGAATCCAAAATCGGAAAGGTAGGACTCCAGCAGTTCATTCAGATTGACATCGTCATCAATAATCAATAACCGGTCCTTTACTCTTTTCACCGGTTCAGACATTCTGGTCGCCTCCCCTCCCGGACAACGCCGTTTCGAGTCCAGAAAGCTTCATTTCAAGTGCCTTCGAGTATATCATTCCAGGTTCTTATTGCCGGGCGATTTCCCGCGTGTAACAGTTTGTAAAGATGCCACCTGTCGCTTGCACTTGCACTTCCGCGGGAAACGGCTACAATGAAGACGGACTGGAGGGAAACATGGCACAGGATGGTGCACAGAACAAACTGGCTGTACTGATTGACGCGGATAACGCACAGCCTTCCATTATTGAAGATCTGATGGCAGAGATTGCCAAGTACGGCGTCGCCTCTGTCAAACGTATTTATGGAGACTGGACCGACCCCCGGCTCAAGAGCTGGAAAGAATTGCTTCTGGAATATGCCATTCAACCGATTCAGCAGTTCGGATACACCGTCGGAAAGAACGCGACCGACAGTGCCATGATCATTGATGCCATGGATTTACTGTATACCGAGCGGCTTGACGGCTTCTGTATCGTTTCCAGCGACAGCGATTTCACACGGCTGGCCTCCCGGATCCGGGAAGCCGGACTGATGGTTCTGGGATTCGGCGAAAGCAAAACACCCAAACCGTTCGTTGGTGCGTGTGACAAATTCATCTATACCGAGATTCTCAGGAAAGATGACGACGCGGTTTCAAAAGCCAAGAAGAGGGGTTCCAATGCCCTCAAGGGGGACACCAAACTGGTGAACATGCTGCGGAACGCCGTGGATGCTTCCGCAGACGAGTCCGGCTGGGCCTATCTGGGCAATGTAGGACAGCACGTAGCCAACCAGGCACCGGAATTCGACCCGCGCAACTACGGGTACAAGAAGCTGGGGGAACTGATTCGGGCTTCCCGGTTGTTCGATATTGATGAACGCAGCACGGACAATACACCCGGGAAATCCGTCTATATCCGGGACACCCGGAAAAAAACCAACGGAGACCGCTGAGCGGACAAACCAACGAAACCCGGAACCGGCCGATCGATTGATGGGCCGGTTTTTTCATCTGTTGATACGGTATTCAGACACAATCGTACGCTGTCGGAGTTTAGAATCGGGCTTTTCCTGTGCTATGCTGAATAAAATCCGACATCATACCGGTAATAGACGGGAACGGACAATCATCCGGGTCCCGTACAGGAGTTTCATATGCGTTTTCCCGCCAGTCTTCGTTTTCGGCTTCCGGCGGCCATTGTGGCACTATTCACGGTCCTTGCCATATCATCAGCGTATACCCTGTATCTGATTGACCTGCGCAAACATGACTATGCGATCCTGAACCTGTCCGGACAGCTGCGGGTGATCAGCCATGAACTGGGGGCATCCGCTGAACAATATCTGCAGAGTTCTGTCGGAACAGACAAGACATCGAATCCGGCAGCCGAGCCGTTCCTCAACGGGATGCGCAACCGAATGGACCGGTACAGCAAGATTATTGAAGGATTCAAGAAACGACAGCTGTCTCCCGAGTTGACGGGGCGGGATGATGAGCTGAAATGCAGTTGGGACAAACAATCCCGCAATCAGCTGGACCTTGCCGCAGAAGACTGGGAATGGTTCCGATCCGGATTCAACGATGCCCTGGGAGAATCGGGAAATTCAAGCCTGGAGGCAGCCGCACGCTTCGTCCGGGACAGGTCTCCCGTGCTGGTTCAGTCTGCAAAGGAACTGACCACGGCGTTTCAGGGGATGATGGAACACAAGCTGGCCAGCATCCGGATCTGGAATATCGTATCCATCACTGCCGGTTTTCTGTTGATGGTACTGCTCCTGTTTCTGCTGACCTCCCGGGTGCTGAAACCGCTGCAACAAACGACCGGCGGATTCAAACGGGTCACAAACGGCGAGTATGGATACCAGGTCCCGGAACAGGGAAATGATGAATTGACCGAAATGACACGGGGATTCAACGCACTGTCCTCCCGTCTCAACGCAGTCTTTCGGATGACCGAGCGGATTAACCGGGGGTTGACCCTCAAGGAAACCATGGATGTGGTGTGTCGTGAGTTTCGCTCGTTCCTGCCGCTGGACTGGGCTATGCTGATCTCTTTCCGGCCGGACGGCTGTGTCCGGGTTTCCGCTGCTCCTGACGGATCCATTTCAGTCCCGGAACCGGAAGCGGAGGAAACTTCAGACCGGTGTCTGCCGGACGAAATCCTCCAATCCCCTCATCCCGTCATTATGGAAAATCTGGAAGAACAGGCAAAAACGCCGGGTTCCCGGCCATTATTGAACCGACTGATAGAGGTTGGTCTGCAGTCTGCCATGATCCTTCCGCTCAACACCAACCCCGATTATCCGTCAGCACTGGTCATCGCCAGCCGTCAGCCGATCGCCTACCAGCAGGAAGACCGGATTTTCATGGAAAGCCTGGCCGGTCAGGTGGCCCGGATCATCGACCGGACCGTGATTGCCGAAAACCTGATCGTCGCAGTTGTGGAAGGACTCGCCAAGCTGGCTGAAAACCGCGACCCGGAAACCGGCGACCATCTGATCCGCATGTCCATGTATGCCAGTTTCATTGCCGCATCCTACATCCGGATATACCCGGATGAACCGGCCGTGACACCCGATCTCCCCGGGGACATACGCCGGTTTGCTCCCATGCATGACATTGGAAAAGTCGGCGTCCCGGACCAGGTCCTCCTGAAACCCGGACGGTTGAATCCGGATGAATGGGGTGCCATGAAGCAGCATCCCGCCATTGGCGGTGCGGTCCTCCGCCGTGTGCAGGAACAGGTCAAGCATCAGGGAAACTCCATTTTCAAGGTGGCGATTGATATCGCGGAATACCATCACGAGAAATTCGATGGATCCGGCTACCCGCACGGACTGTCCGGCAAGGAGATTCCCCTGGCGGCCAGGATCGTAACGGCCGCTGATGTGTTTGACGCACTCACCTCCCGCCGACCCTATAAAGAACCGTGGACGGTGGAAGAAGCGGTGGTTGAATTGGAAAAGGACGCCGGTACGCATTTCGACCCGGATGTGATCGCGGCATTCCGGGACGCCATGCCCCGTATCCGGCAGGTGTATGACCGGCTGAAACATGTTTGAGCCGGTCCGGTTGACCATTTAAAAAGCCGCGGGAAGGGAATATAATGGGCTCATGAAAAGATATCGCAAACTGATCCCCGTTCTGATCGTATCGTTCCTGGTTACCGGTTGGGCAACTGGACTGCATGCTGCCGATGTGGCAGTCCTGCATGTCAACGACACCATTCAGCCGGTATCGGCCGAGTTTATCCAGGAACACCTGAAACGGATCAACGAAGAAAAAAGTGCCACTCTGGTCATTATCATGCTGAACACACCGGGCGGACTGCTGACATCTACCCGGGATATCACATCGGCCATTATGTCTTCCGAAATCCCCGTGTGTGTGTACGTTCATCCGACCGGCAGCCGGGCCGCATCGGCAGGGTTTTTTATCCTGCTGTCATCCGATTTTCCGGCCATGACACCGGGCACGAATGCCGGAGCGGCACATCCGGTTTCCGCCATGCCGATGTTCCAGCAACAGCCGGAAAAAGATAAGGACACGACACAACAGAAAGATGTGATGGGAGAAAAAGCCGTGGAAGACACGGCAGCCTTCATGCGATCCATCGCCGAGAAACGGAACCGTCCTGTGGATGTGGCGGAAAAAGCCGTCCGGGAAAGCAAGGCCTGGTCGGCAGCCGAATGTCTCGATCTGGGATTGATTGACCTGACAGCGGAATCGGTGCAGGATCTGATTTCCCAGCTGGGAACGCTGCACCCCGAGCTGGATCTGGGAACCCCCGAAGATATTGAGATTACGGAATATGACTATTCGTTCAGAGAACAGTTGCTGAGTAAACTGGCATCGCCCGAACTGGTCTATCTTCTGTTCCTCGCCGGTATCATCGGCATTTTCATCGAACTGAAGAGTCCTGGCGTGGTATTCCCGGGCCTGTTCGGCGCCATCTGTCTGATCCTCTTCTTCTACGCAACCAAGATTCTGCCGGTCAACTTCGCCGGAATTCTGTTCATCATTCTGGCGGTTATCCTGTTCGCGCTGGAACTAAAAATCGTCAGTTATGGTTTTCTGACCATAGGAGGAATCATATCCATGATTATCGGATCCGCCATGCTGTTTAAACGGGATCTTCCGGGACTCGCCATATCCCCGTGGACCATTGTGATTCTGTCACTGGGATTTGCCGCACTGGTCATTCTCCTGGTACGTCTCGTGATCAAAGCCCACATGAACCGGCCCATGGCCGGGCAGGAAATGCTGGTGGGAATGGAAGGAACCGCCGCCGGGGATTTTGACCGGAAAGGCAAGATTTTTGTAAACGGAGAGTACTGGGACGCGGTCACACAGAACCCGGTCACCCGGGGACAAGCCGTCCAGGTATTGGAAATCCGCAACATGAAACTGGTTGTCAAACCCGTAAAGGAGGAAGAATAGATGGGAAACCCTCTGTATGTCGTGATTGTTCTGCTGGTGCTGTACTTCATCTCATGCGTGAAGATACTGGCGGAATATGAACGCGGTGTCATTTTCCGACTGGGCCGTGTATTGAAAGAACCCAAGGGACCGGGACTGATTTTTGTGTTCAAACCCATCGACCGTATGGTCCGGATCAGCACCCGTACCGTGGTGCTGGATGTACCGCCGCAGGACATCATCACCAAGGACAACGTATCGGTGAAAGTCAACGCGGTTATCTACTTCCGTGTGCTGGGACCGATCAAGGCGGTAATTGAAGTGGAAAACTACCTGATGGCCACTTCCCAGCTCGCTCAGACCACACTGAGAAGCGTACTGGGCCAGGTGGAACTGGATGAACTGCTCAGTGACCGGGAAAAATTGAATATTCATCTGCAGGACATTCTGGACAAGCATACCGACCCGTGGGGAATCAAGGTGTCTGCCGTTGAAGTGAAACATGTGGACCTGCCCGAATCCATGCAACGGGCCATGGCACGTCAGGCCGAAGCGGAACGTGAAAAGCGGGCGAAGATCATCCATGCGGACGGTGAATTCCAGGCGTCCAAGCAACTGGCCGAAGCCTCCCATGTCATGGAACGTTCTCCCATTACGCTGCAGTTGCGTTACCTTCAGACACTCACGGAAATCGCGACGGAACGGAATTCCACCATTGTGTTCCCCCTTCCATTGGAGTTACTCGACTTCTTCATGGAAAAGCGGGACGCAAAAAAGAACTCCTGATTCTGTCAGAAAAAATGAGCAAGACCGGGGCGTGCTCTCACGCCCCGTTTTGTTATGAAACCTGCAAGGAAAGGAACCGATGGACGTTAAAGGAGATTTCACCCATCTGGAACTGCCCGGTCTGCTGAAGGCACCACTGGAACAGCAACTGAGCTGTGTCCTGCTGTTCAAATCGGGAAACCGGGCGCTGCGGATCCACTACGGGGAAGGCAAGGTGTCTTTCATATCGTCTTCCGATCCCGATGAGCGATTCGGCGAACACCTCCTCTACAAGAACACCATCACCTGGGAACAATACCGCGAAGCCTCGGCGCGCATGAACGAAACCGGCGAACGTCTCGGTGCACTCCTGGTTAAACTGGGCTTTGTGTCCTATGAAGAACTGCTCCATGGGTTAACGGCCTACATTCTGGACCTGGGCAGTACGCTTTTTCGGACCAAACGGGGACGGTACGCATTTCTCAAACCGGAAAACCCGGATGCCCTTCCGATGGAGCTGTATATGGATCCAAGGCGGCTGATCTACAACGGGATCCGCCGCTACCAGCACCTGTCGCTGGTGAGGCAGATCATGCCGGACGGCGATGTGGTGCCCGCTTACCGGGACAGCGAAGAAGCCGTCTTCCGGGTACTGGAAATGGACGTGGAAGAACAGTCCATACTGGAGTGGATCAATGGCCGCAACACCGTATCGGCCATTTGCAGTTTCAGCACACTGCCGGAATTCAACACCCTTCAGGTACTTGCCGGCCTGGCCTATTGCGGATTCCTGAATATGGCCCGTCCCCATGATCAGCAGATGTCTGAACAGGAAATCGAATTTCATCTGGAAGATCTGCTTCGGAAATTCAACGAACCGTTCCAGACCATCTACCATTTCCTGACGGAGAAAAACGGGGACGCCTTTGCCATCGTACAGGAGGGTGCATTGAACCGTCTGGAAGCGGAGCACGGCGAACGGCTTCGGGGACTGGACCTCAACAACTATGGATTCATGGATTTCGAACTCCTGTATCGCAACGTCTATCCCATCCCCGCGTCGGAACGGATTCCTGAAACCGAAAGGATGTTGCAGCAGCTACTGAAAGCTTTTATAGTGGAAACGGGCCGGGTGCTGGGCAAACCGGCCATGGCTGAATTAAAGGAAAAGGTTGGCACCCATGAAAGAGCGGACTGATATTCCCGTCTACACCTGGTTTCTGGTTGGTGCACTGGTTTTCTCCGTTTTCACTTTTCTGCTGGGCATCTGGGTCTGCTCGCATGCGCCCCGCGATGACCAGCAACTGAACGGACCGGTTCCGGTCGTCAATGAAACGGAAATCATGTCTGCGGAAACACCCCGGGACACTGAAATGACCGCCGGTCAGTCTGAAACCATGCCGTCAGACCTGGTTGAACCCATCATTGATGAACCGGAAACAACCCGCACACATGTCGGTACGGAACCGGAATCCGTATCAACACCCACACAACCGGAGCCCAAACCGGCCGCCACAACACAGAAACAGAAAACCGAAACCCGACCGCCACAGAAGAAAGAGAATGACAGCACATACTATATTCAACTGACCGCCACACCTTTGAAAGGATCGGCAGAAACCCTGAAACAGAAATTCGAACGGAAAGGATACAACGTCTACCTGCTGGAAACCCGTGAACGGGGGCGTACCCTGTATAAGGTGCGCATCGGCGTGTTCTCCACCCGGGAACAGGCAACCAAAGTAGCGGAGAAAATCCGCAGGGAAGATAGAATCAAGCCATGGATCGTCCAGATGTAAAACGGCTTCCGGACTGGATCCGGAAGGAGAAGATCAACCTCAGAGACCTTCACCGGATGAAAAAGACCCTTCGGGGTCAGCACCTGCATACCGTGTGTGAATCGGCCCGTTGTCCCAACCGCGGGACCTGCTTTCAGAAGGGAACCGCGACCTTCCTGCTGTTGGGAAATGTCTGCACACGCAACTGCGGTTTCTGCTCGGTGGAAAGCGGAAGACCGGCCCCACCCGACTCCCGCGAACCGGAACGGGTTGCGGATACCGTCCGTGAACTGGAGATCCGGTACGCCGTCTTAACCATGGTGACCCGTGACGATCTGCCGGATGGGGGTGCCGCCCATCTGATTGCCACAGTGGAAGCAATCCGGAATATCGCCGGTGTCCGGGTCGAAGTTCTGACCAGCGATTTCAACGGCAACCTGGACGCATTGGATTCGGTTCTGGCTTCTCCCATCGATGTGTTCAACCATAACGTCGAAATGGTGCCGTCCCTGTATGAAAACATCCGGCCAGGTGGTCGATATGAGCAGTCGCTGGCTGTCTTGAAGCGAGCCGCAGACACCACGAGTATCCCTGTTAAATCCGGCTTCATGGTCGGGCTGGGAGAAACCCGGGAAGAACTGGAGAAACTGATGAATGATCTCCATACCAGTGGCGTCTCCATCCTGACCATCGGCCAGTACCTCAGGCCCACCACAGCCAACGTTCCGGTCCGGCATTACTATTCCCCCGAGGAATTCCAGGAGCTGGAACAGATGGCCCGCCAAGTGGGCTTTTCACAGGTGTTCGCAGGCCCGCTTGTCCGCAGTTCCTACATGGCAGACGAGCTCTTCCGGGCGTTGAACCATGTCTGACCGCCCTGCTATGACGCTGTCTGATTATTTCCGGTCCGCCATACTAAAGCTGCTCTCCCATCGAATAATCTCGCGTCTGTTCGGAAAACTGGCGGATCTGCGTAGACCCCGGTTCCTTGTGAAGTGGGTCATCCGCCGGTATATCCGCATGTTCGACATTGAGACACAGGAAGTCGAACAGGATCCGATGAATTATGCCTCCCTGGGTGATTTTTTCATCCGGCGCCTGAAACCGGGAAGCCGGCCGATCCAGACCGGAACCGGAAACGTGGTGTCACCGGTAGATGCCCTGGTAATGACCGCGGGAGAAATTGACGAAAATAGCTGCGCGTTTCAGATCAAAGGCAGCCCGTATGCAGTCGCCGATCTGATGACCGACGGTGAGGCGGAAGAGCGGTACCGCAATGGAACCTATGTCCAGTTGTATCTCTCCCCCCGTGACTATCACCGGATCCATTTCCCGATCAGCGGACGGATCACCGAAGCACGCTATCAGCCGGGAAAACTCTATCCCGTCAACGCTTTTTCCGTGAACACATTTCCCCGGGTCATGACCCGGAATGAACGGATTCTGCTTCAATTGTCCGACGACAGACACACCCTGGCAATGGCACTGGTGGGGGCCCTGAATGTGGGGCGTATCGGCCTGACACTTTCCGATTTTGAAACGAACAGGCGGGGTCGTCGGACATCGTCCACCATTCCGCTGGATCAGGATACGGGAAATATGGGGGACGAACTGGCATATTTCCGGATGGGGTCCACTGTCATTCTCTTCTTCAAACCGGGAGCACTCGAACTCACGGTAAGGACAGGAGACCGGGTCCTGATGGGACAGCGGATCGGAACATGGCGGTAGATTTCAGCAATCTCCGAAACGCTTCAGGACGGCCCTTTGCACAGAAAAAACCGGGCGCACCCAAAGAAGAAGTTCCATTCCTGACCACTCATCAGGTACCGTTCCCGGAAGACCGGGTGCCTTTCTCGGACGCACTCTACCGGTTATCCGGGGTTCGTGGACCTCTCTCCCGCATCTGCTTTTTCGATACCGAAACCACCGGGCTTTCGGGCGGGGCGGGCAGCCTTATTTTTCAGGCAGGCATCGGCCTTCCGGGACCCGACGGGTTGACGGTACATCAGTATTTCATCGGCACCCCTGCGATGGAACCCCGTCTGCTCCAGGCACTGTATGAGATCTTCGGCGAACGGCCGGTCGTGGTCACCTACAACGGAAAATCATTTGACATCCCGTTGCTCATGAACCGGTATATCCTGAACCGGTTTGATGAACCGGAACTGGAAACGCCCGATCTTCTCCACGCCGCCCGTTCCGTCTGGCGGCACCGCATGCCTCAATTCAGACTGGGAGACGTGGAAAACCATATACTGGGTATCCGGCGCCAGGGAGATCTGCCCGGTGCTTTGGTTCCGGCCGTTTACCGGGATTATCTCATGGGCCGGGGCCGGGGGCAGATCCGGCAGGTTCTGCGGCACAATCTACAGGACATCGTATCCCTGGCCTACCTGCTGCAACGGCTGGCCTCGGGCTGCCTGCGAATGGATAATCCCCATTTCCGCCTGGCCATGGCGCGAAAACTCTTCCAGGCCGGGGCCGACCGGGAATGCTGCGAGATGCTGAAACATGCGTCCATTGAATCTGCATCCGGGTCACTGGTTGCAGAGGCCGGACGATTGCACGCCCGGGCACTGAAACGAATGGGAAGCCGCCGGGAAGCGGCAGCATTGTGGACACAGCAGGATACGGTGGAGGCCGGAGAAGAACTGGCAAAATACCATGAACATGACCGGCGGGACTATCAAGCGGCCCTGAATCTGACCGAAATGCTTCTCAACCGGTCGGGCCTGAACAGGCGCCGGAGGGAATCCCTTCAGCACAGAAGAAACAGACTGAGGCAGAAGATCCGACGTCATTCGGCCAAATAAAAACCCCCGCATCGGCGGGGGCAATCGATACATTTCGATGTTGTGACGGTTAGAACCGGATGTGATAACTGAACGAAAATCCCATGAAATGGCGGTCATACTGACCCGGCGAATCCATGGGCTCGAGTCTGCCGGGAACCGTCGGATTGATTGCGTACTCCTGGTAATTCACGGTTTCATCCCGATAGGTCTTGAACAACAATGCAAAGCTCCAGCCGTTTCCCTCATCCAGTTTACTCATCCCCAGTGACAACCAGAACTTCTCCCCGGATGGATCAATCGAGGTGAGATCATCAAACGGAATGACGTCGGATGCGTAGCGCAAACCACCCATCAGCGTGATTTCTTTTGTTGCCTTGTAGTTCAACGACATTCCGTACACATCCATGTCTTTCCAGGGAGCCGTCATACCCCGATCGACAATGGAATCCGAATCAACGGCATAATCAAAAAAGTACGGACGCGCATCAGAGAACATCATAACTGAATAGTCGATTTCAATCACCCAACGGTTGTTCGGTTTGAACGCCACACCGATCGAACCGGATGCCGGAATATCAAAAACCGTGCTGATGGTATCCGCTTCAGAAAATTCACGTTCAAAGGACGCAACAGCATTGGGGACATTCAGCAGGGTCATCTGGGAAAATTCAACCGGCAGCGCATCAAAGTCAAACTCCTGCTTGGTCTTGTATACCATGGACACGGTCCAGCGGGGAGTCAGGTCCACACTGAAACCGGCTGTGAAACCGGATGCGGTTTCGGACCCGTCAATGCCGGCTTTCGCCTCGTACAGCCCGAGATAATGTTCATCTCCACCGATAATGTCAAAGTAATCGGTGACCAGACGGTTCTCATAGATCAGGGATGCCCGGCTGAAGTCGGCACTGAGACCGACACGGGCCCGTGCTCCCAACCGGAAACCGGCACCAACCGAAATGGTGTTGGCCGTTACCTTATACCGGGAACCGGAGAATCGCCCCGGAAAAGATGCCTTCCAGCTATTGTCTCCCATCACCGGTGTTGTCGCACCAACTCCGATTGTCACCCGATCGGACACCGGTATGGTCAGGAACAGGCTGCCCGGTGTCAGGACCTTCTTGGACCCGTTGTAGGTATTGCCGGAACGGGTGGAGTAAGCCAGACTGGGAAACAGCACACTGCCCGTCAGCTGAAGATCAAAGGTATTGACTGTACTGAGCTGGGCCGGATTGTAAAAAAGTGCTGAACCGTCCGCCACAGATGCTGTCTGGATACCGGAAGTCGCCGTCCCCGATGCTCCCTGGTCCACCAGAAACATGCTCTCTCCGTGAGCCAGGCTTCCCGCCATCAGGATCAGGCCGATGACAATCAGTTTTCTCATGTTGTTACGCTCTCCTTTACGATTTTTTCCGTGTCCATCGCAATGACCAGTTCCTCGTCGGTGGGGATGACAAATACATCCACGGCCGAGTTCTCGGAACTGATCTTCCGTGCTTTCTTGGCCCGCCGGCTGTTCTTGGTCTTGTCCAGTTCGATACCCAGGAATTTCAAGTCTTCACAGACCTTTTCCCGAACATATGAACTGTTTTCGCCAACGCCGGCGGTGAAAATGACCGCGTCCAGGCCGCCCATGGCCGCGGCATAGGAACCGATATATTTCCGGATCCGGTAGCAGTAGATCTCCAGGGCCAGTTTCGCCCGTTCATTCCCCTGCTCCATCTCTTCTTCCAGGTCCCTGCAGTCGCTGGAGATACCGGAAATGCCAATCAGACCGCTGTGCTTGTTCAGCAGCGAATCCGCCTCATGCTTGGACAGATCCTGCAGGTTCATAATATATAGAATGATCGCCGGGTCAATGTCCCCGCAACGGCTGCCCATCACCAGCCCTTCCAGCGGCGTGAAGCCCATTGTCGTATCTACTGACTTCCCATCCATGATCGCCGCCATGGAGGCACCGTTCCCGATATGAGCGGTCACCACCTTTTTTCCTTTTGCCCCGTCCTTGTAAAATTCAGTCAGTTGATTGGACACATACCGGTGGGACGTTCCGTGGAAACCGTAGCGGCGGATCTGGTACCGCTTGTAGAATACGTACGGAATGGGATAAATGTACGCATGGGCCGGCATGGTGGAATGAAATGCCGTATCGAACACGCCGACATGGGGTTTGTCCGGCAAGGCCCGTTCGGCTGCTTCGATCCCCTTCAGGTTGGGCGGATTGTGCAGCGGTGCCAGTTTGATATTCTCTTTCAACTTGTCCTTGACCGGCTTGTCGATCAACATGGAACCTTTGAACTCTTCCCCACCATGCACCACCCGATGACCGACCGCGTCGATCTGGTCATAGGAGTTGATCACCTTCAGGTTGGGGTCCACCAGCAATTCCATGATGGCGTTAATGGCCATGGTGTGGTCCAGAATTTCCCGGGTCAGTTTCTTGTCCTGTCCGCCGGAGGTTACGATAGAAACGATGGACGACGCCATCCCGATCCGTTCCACGCTCCCTTTGGCCAGTTTCTTCTGGTTTTTCGTGTCAATCAGCTGATACTTGACGCTCGAGGAACCGCAGTTCAATGTGAGGATGATCATGCATACACCCGCTTTCCATCCTTGTCATATTTGAAGAATCCTTCTCCGGTCTTGACACCCAACTTCTGTTCCCGCACCATACGGCGCAACAACGGACATGCCCGGTATTTGGGTTCACCCAGTTCCCGGTGAAGCGACTCCATCCATCCCAGGAGCGTGTCCAGCCCGATAAAATCCGACAGGGCCAGCGGCCCCATGGACAGGTCGAAACCGAGACGGATCGCCTTGTCAATATCATCGGCAGTTGCCAGTCCCTCCATCAGTACATGCATGGCTTCATTGAGCAGCGGCAGAATGACACGGGTGGTTACATATCCCGGATATTCAAAGACCTCGATATATTCCCGATCCAGATCACTGAGCAGTGCGCGTGTTTCATCAACCGTCTGGGCGGAGGTGTGAAGACCCTTGACCACCTCCACAACCGGAACCTTGTACACCGGGTGCAGAAAATGAAGACCGATCAGCCGGTCCGGCTGCTTCAGTACCTGTGAAACCTCGGTCACACCGATGGTGGTGGTGGTCATGATCAGCAGTGCTTCGTCATCGCTGAGGTTGTCCAGTTTGGCCATCAACTCACGTTTTTCTTCCAGCTTGACGCCCTTGGATTCAAAAAATACCGAGGCCTGGGCCAGGTCGGCTTTTACCGTGGTGGTATCGATCCGGCTCAACGATGCGCGCTTTTCGCTCTCCGTCATTCCCCATTTGTCAATTTCACGATCAATTGAATTCGCAATACCTTCAAGCGCACTATCCAACGCCTGCTGACTGTCATCGTACATGATGACGTCCAGTGCGTGCCGGGCCAGTGTCAGCGCAATCCCCTGTGCAATGGTTCCTGTGCCGACCAGTGCCACCAGATTCTGTTTCATAAAGACAGCCTCTCCATCCGTATTCAAACCACCGGCATTGTAACACACCGCCCCTGCTGTGTTATGATTTTTGCCGGACCATACAAAACCGGACCATTACAAACGGAAAGCCGTTGCAAAATCGTCTGCAGGGAGAATATATGGCGCGCAAACTGTTCATTATTGATGCCTATGCCCACATTTTCCGGTCCTATTACGCGATCCGGAATCTGAGCAACAATGCCGTGTACGGATTTACACGAATCCTGATGCGCCTGATCGACCAGCATCGGCCGGAAGCAGTGGTGGCCGTTTTCGATTCAAAGGGGCCCACATTCCGCCACGAGATGTATCCGGAGTACAAGGCCAACCGGGCCAAGATGCCGGATGATCTCCGGGATCAGATTCCGCTGATTCACGAAGTGACGGCAGCTTTCGCAATTCCCGAACTGGAGCAACCGGGACTGGAGGCGGACGACCTGATTGCCGTAATGGCGGAACAGGGACGTGAAGAGGGGTACGACGTGTACATCGTCACTTCGGACAAAGATCTGTTCCAGCTCGTAGAAGAGGGCGTCTATATCCTGGATCCCCGAAAGGAAGACCGGATTCTGGACGCGGCGGGCGTGAAGGAAACGTTCGGTGTGGAACCGGAAAAGGTGGCACAGGTACTCGCCCTGATGGGGGACAGTTCGGACAATATTCCGGGAGCAAAGGGAATCGGCCCCAAGACTGCCATTCAGCTCATCACGCAGTACGGCAGCATTGACGGCATTTATGAGAATCTGGAAGATATCAAAGGGAAAAAACGGGAGAACCTGGAGGAAAGCCGTGATAATGTCCGCCTCTCCCTGGACCTGGTTACGCTGAAACGGGATGCCGACATCCCGTTCAAGCCGGACGCCTGGACGTACACGCCCCCCGAGCCGGAAGCCATCGCGCCGGTACTCCGGAAACTGAATTTCCAGTCCCTGCTGAAAGAGCTGGGAGCGGAAGACTCGCCCGCCCCGGAAGACCGATACCGCATGGCAGCCTCACGGGAAGAAGCGGATGCCGCCATCGGGGAATTGAAGAAACACAACCGGTTCGCGTTTGACTTCGAAACCTGTGATCTGGACACCGTATCTCCCCGGCTGGCCGGCATATCACTTTGCTGGAACGCCCATGAAGCGGTCTATATCCCGTTTCTCTCCGAAGGTACCCCGGTACTCGAACCGCAAGACATTCTGAATGAACTGAAACCGATGCTGGAAGATCCCGACATCGTCAAGGTGGGGCACAACCTCAAGTATGAGTACGAAGTACTCCAGGCCTTCGGGATCACCCTGCGCGGTGTTCTACGCGATTCCATGATTCAGTCCTACCTGCTGGATGCCACATTACGACAGCACAGTCTTGATGATCTGGCACCCCGGTTTCTGGGGCGCAATACCATCACCTACAAGGAACTGGTGGGGGACGGAAGCTTCTGTGATCTGAAAGCGGAAGATGTCTACCGGTATGCCTGCGAGGACTCCGACGTCGCCTGGCAGCTGGCCGCTCACTTTGAGCCACAGATGGAAACCCAGGGACTGACCGGACTCTATCAGGACATTGAAGCCCCCCTGGTTCCGGTACTGGGCGATATGGAACGTCACGGAATCCGTGTAGACCGGGATTTTCTCCAGTCGCTTTCGGAAGAATTCGCCGGCAAACTGGACGATCTGGAAACTGCGATCTACCGGGAGGCGGGGACCGAGTTCAACATCAATTCACCGAAGCAACTGGGCACCATCCTGTTTGACAAGATGGGACTCCCGGTGGTGAGGCGGACGAAGAAAACAAAAAACTATTCCACCAGCCACGAAGTCTTGGAAGAACTGGCAACCGATCATGAGATTGCACGGCTGGTGGTGGATTACCGGATGTTCGCCAAACTGAAGTCTACCTATGTTGATGCATTACCCGAGCTGATCCATCCGAAAACCGGGCGCATCCACACCTCTTATAACCAGACCGTCGCCGCCACCGGCAGGCTTTCCTCCTCCAACCCCAATTTGCAGAATATCCCCATCCGGACCTCCGAAGGTCAGCGGATCCGGGAAGCGTTTGTCGCCCCGGAAGGGATGGTGCTCCTGGCAGCCGATTACAGCCAGGTGGAACTGCGGGTACTGGCACATTTATCGGAAGATGAAACACTCACACGGGCCTTCCGCGAAGGGGAAGATATTCATGCACGGACGGCACGGGAACTGTTCGGCGTCGAACCGGAAGACGTAACACCGGAACTCCGCACCCGCGCCAAGGCAATCAATTTTGGTGTGGTGTACGGTAAGCGGGAATTTTCCATGGCACGGGAACTGGGCATTCCGGTGGGGGAAGCCCGGGAATTCATTGAACACTATTTCGAACGGATGCCCGCGGTCCGGCGTTTCATTGACCATACCATCGAGAGTACCCGGGAAAACGGCTATATTTCCACTCTTTTCGGACGGAAGCGTACGGTCCCCGACATCAACAGCAAGAACGGCAATCTCCGGCAGGCCGCGGAACGGATCGCAGTCAATACCCCGATCCAGGGTACCGCCGCCGATATCATCAAGCTGGCCATGATCCGGATCCACCACGCACTGGCTGAATCGAGCCTTACCGCCGCCATGATTCTCCAGGTCCATGACGAGCTGGTTTTCGAGGTGAAAGAAGACCAGGTGGACGCATTACGGGATCTGGTCACCGCCCATATGACCGGAGTGATGGACCTGAGCGTGCCCCTGGCGGTGAATACCGCCACCGGTACCAACTGGGCGAAAGCAAAATAGACAAACCGGCGCTCACAGGCACGGTTCTGTAACCGGACCCGCAGAAACGGCATCCTATCCGCCGAATAACAGGAAACGGGCAGATGCTGCGCGCAGCCCGGACCAAGGAGGCAATATGAACGCAACAGGTCTGATTATCGGATTGATCATCGGGATCATCGGTGCCGGTTTGATCATGGTATCCCTTATGAAAAGCCGGATGATCGCAACCGTTGAAAGCCCATACAGTTTTGAAGAAACCCGTGCCCGGTTCGAAGCGCTGGTTCCCCAATACAAGGAACAGGGCTGGGGTATGCCCATGGACATGCTGGACATGTATGCCAAACTGGATGAAAAAAACCAGGCCCCGGGCAATATCAACCGGATGGTCACTTACTTCCTGTGCAACCCTGCCATGGCACGACGCGTGCTGGAAGACAGCCCCAGAATGTCCGCCATCATGCCCTGCTCCTGGAGTATATACGAAACATCGGACGGACGGGTCATCATTGCCAAAATGAATGTTGGACTGATGTCCCGGATATTCGGTGGCGTCATCAAAGACGCCATGGGTAAAGTAGAAGAAACAGAACAGGAAATTCTGGAAAAACTGCTGAGTCAAAAAACCGATTGACGCGTTTTCAGCGATTTGATACCATTCGTTTCGCTTGACGGGTTCCGGAGTAGCTCAGTTGGTAGAGCAGGTGGCTGTTAACCACTTTGTCGGGGGTTCAAGTCCCTCCTCCGGAGCCATTTTTTTGTGCCCACTCAATACTTGACCCACTCATCGACAATTCATCTGAACATACCTTGAGGGACTTGAAGCGGAGCGAGCGCCCAGACAGAAGTATAAAGTATACAGTGTTCAGTGTTCAGCAAGAAACAGACAAAGTTCCCGTCGAATAGATATAATTGGTAAATCAATGACGCCAAAAAGCTCATGTGGCGACTTGATTGGCATGATGTTGCGTTGCAACTGGCGCGGAGTTTTCGACGGAGACAAAGGACACAAACGTGATGGGTGATGGGTAACACGTAACAGATCGATTTGGCCCCGGTTCGAACTGCGAGAAGATTTTTTGTCCTGGCAAGGCGCGGACCGACGCGGAAGCGCCGTGTACGTAAGCGGGTACATGAGCATTCCAAGGAGGACCGCAACGCGGCCAGGACGAAAAAGATGCCGCAGCCCAACCAGTCCTGGCCTTACGCTCTCCTCAGCGCTTCCTGCACCTTGGCAAGCAACACCTTCCGATCAAACGGCTTCTGAATCAGGCAACGCTCACCACCGGGAATGTCTTCCCGTATTTTGTCCTCGCTGTATCCGCTGATAAAAAGTACGGGAATGTTCGCGCCAAGCTCTTTCATTTTCTGCCAGGCACGCGTACCCGTCAGGTTGGGCATCAGTACATCCATCACAACCAGTTGAATATATGATTGGTTGGCCCGGAAGACCCGGACAGCTTCTTCACCGTCGTTGGCGAGCAGCACCTGATAGCCGGCCGATTCCAGCATCTCGGCAGCGACTGTTCGAACCATCTCCTCATCTTCTGCCAGCAGAATGGTCTCATGGCCACTCATCTCCCGATGCTCCATGACCGACTTGTCCTGTTCAACGGCATCTTCAATGACAGGGAGATAAATATCAAACCGTGTGCCCGTTCCCTTTTCCGTGTGGCAGTAGATGTATCCGTCGTGCTGTTTGACAATGCCGTATACCATGGCCAGCCCCAGTCCGGTACCCTGCCCCACATCTTTGGTGGTAAAAAACGGCTCAAATATCCGCTGTGCAACGGCTTCCTCCATGCCGATTCCGGTATCCTCCACCTGCAGCAACGCGAAATGCCCCTGAATTTCAGGCCCCGGTCCCATGGATACCGCCTGATTGAATTCTACCGCCGTCGTGGAAATTCGCAGTGTTCCCCCGTCGGGCATCGCATCCCGGGCATTCACGCACAGATTCATCAGCACCTGCTCCAGCATCCCCCGATCCGCCTGAATCGCCGTAAGAGTCGGGTCCGGGTTGAACTGCAATTCAATGTGTTCTCCGATGATCCGACGCAGCATCCGGGTAGACTCGTCCAGCACCCGGTTCAGACTTACCGGCGCGGGTTGCATCATGGTACGGCGACCGAATGCCAGCAACTGACCCACCAGGTCCGCCGCCCGATTCCCGGCCCGGGTCACCTGCTCCAGCGCCTCCCGCGACGGATGTTCATTATCCATCCGTGACAGCGCCAGTTCGGTATATCCGTTGATCACCTGCAGCAGGTTGTTGAAGTCATGGGCGACACCGCCCGCCAGGTTTCCGATGGCCTCCATTTTCTGGGACTGCCGAAGCTGATCCTCCAACTGCATCCGTTCCTGTTCCAGGCGTTTCTGCTGCGTAATATCCCGTCCCACGCCCACAATGGCGATGATGTTTCCATCCTCATCCAGTACGGACCGGTCGGACCAGGCCAGCCATCGCCAGCCATGCCTGGTTAACGCCCGCTGTTCCACATAACACCTGTAGGGGGGCTCGTACAACGCTTCCATTGCCGTCTCCGTCAGTTCCCGGTCATCCTCATGCACCAGCGGAAGGAACGTCTGCCCCAGCAGTTCTGCTTCCGTCTTCCCGAACAACTCGCAATAAGAGGGACTCACGAACAGGAATCGTCCTTCGGTGTCCACTTTCACCACCAGGTCATTCTGGTTTTCCACCAGCAGGCGGTACTTCTCCTCATTATCCCTGAGTGCCTGTTCCATCCCTTTCCGTTCCGTAATATTGTTGAACATGACCGCCGCCATGCCGGGAGACATCTGGAACACGTAGACCTCGAAGACTCCGTGAATATCTCCGTGGTCGTAAGCAAACTCCCGGCAGTACCAATCTTCACCATCCCTTGCGGCTTTTCGGTAGCGATCCGGCAGTTCCGTCTCCGCAAGCAGTGGAAACGCATCCTCGATGGTCATGCCCAGGAACCGGCTGTTGTCCGTACCGACTTTCCGGTTTGCAGCAGGGTTGTAGCCCGAAAAAACGAGGCGATTATCTTCCTGTAATTCATACGTATAGATTGCGAAGGGGGCTTTTTCAATAATGCTGCGGAATGTCTGTTCGCTTTGTTCCAATGCCGCCTGAACTTTCTTCCGTTCGGTGATATCGGTCAGGGAACCCACAATGGCGACTGTTCTTCCATTTTCGACGACCGGCGCTTCCCGGACCTCCACATTGATAATGGTGCCGTCCCGACGCCGTAACTCCAACTCATATGGCGGCTGGGCCTCGCCGGTTTCAATGGCCCGGACCGTGTTCTGAAAGCCGATTTCGTTGATGGGATTGTCCGTAGCAAATTCGGTCCATCGCACCATGGCCTGCTCCGGCAGATATCCCAGAAAATCGATGGATTGGGGACTCAAATAGGTCAGTACATGATCAGGTGTATGGCGGTAAAACAGGTTGGTGCTGTAGGAGAGAATCTGATAGAGATGCTCGGAAAGCGAATGGGAATCGGACAGTCTTTTCAACGCCTCCAGTTCCGCTTCCTGGTCGGATATACGCTTGCGAAGATCCGCTACCGTCTCACCCCTGCCTGGCTTTCCGGATTTACCGCTGTGATCCTTTTCCATGCCATGCCCTTTCTTTCACATCAAGCCCGTTCCGGTCGCTGAATATGATTCAATTCATTGTATTAGGTGTCTTCAGTCTAGCACATGAACCATGTTTCCCGTCCACCGGAAAGAACGGTACCGGGCAACAGGCCCGCCACCGGAGCCGCATGGAACGGTCCGGCTGCTGTTGTGGTTCCAAAGGAAACGGTATACACTGGAAACAGACAACAACCCATACCAGCAACCGAAAGACATCCGTATCCGTTTCGACCCGGAGGTGAAAACATGTTCACCCAGATCGTTCACAACGTGACGCTTCTGATCTCGCTGGTGGCGTTTTACACGTTGACGATACGCTTCCGTAACAACTACCCCAGATGGAACCGGCTCATCTCCGGTCTGATGTTCGGAGGTATCAGTGTACTGGGCATGATGAGTCCATTCCACTATGCGCCCGGCATTATCTTTGACGGCCGGTCCATCATTCTGACACTTGCGGGACTCTTCGGAGGTGGTATTGTTTCAGCCATTTCCATCCTGATGGCCGGTGCTTATCGCGTCTGGCTGGGGGGAGCCGGCATGTGGGCCGGGTTGGGAACCATATGGTGCTGCACCATGCTGGGACTCCTGTTCCGGCGCATTGTCAGCAATGAGCCCTTCCGGCTGAATGCACTCCAACTGTTCGGCATTGGAACCGCCACCCATATCACCATGCTGGGCTGCCAACTGCTGATCCCCTGGCCTGTCGGACTTGCCGTAATCCAACGGATGTGGTTGCCCGTCCTGCTGATCATGCCGGCCGCAACGGCTGCAATGGGCAGACTCCTGACCATCGCCGAACAGGCCTTTTTCTCCGAACAGGAGATCCGTATCCGTGAAAAGGCCGTTCAGCAGATCGCCGCCCAGTACAAACAGCTGTTTAATTCCATCGGGAGCGGCGTGGCCGTATATGAAGCCGTTGAGAACGGAAACGACTTTATCATTGTCGACATAAACGAAACCGGCCAGAAAATGAGCCGGGTCACGTTGCAGGAAATCCGGGGGAAGCGCGTCACCGAGGTGTTTCCCGGCGTTCGGAATATCGGCCTGCTGGATGTTCTGCGGCGGGTCTGGGAGTCGGGAAATTCCGAGATCCTGCCGCTCAGCAAATATGAAGACGACCGGATCATGGAATGGGTGGAGAATCATGTTTACCGGTTGCCGGACGGGAAGGTGGTTGCCCTGTATGAAGATACCACCGAAAAACAACAGGCGTTGGAGTCCCTGTTCGCGCGGGAAAAAGAACAGGCCGCCATGCTGGATTCCATGCTCAATGCGTTTGTGCTGTTCGAATCCGTATTCGATGATGAAGGAATTTTTGTCAGCTACCGGTTTGTCTATATCAACCGGGCATATGAAGAAATCACCGGGGTGAAACTGGAAGAAGTGGAGGGAAAGACCGTGCATGAGATCTGGCCGGACACCGAACCGGAGTGGATTGAACGCTACGGACGGACTGCAACCACCGGTATCAGCCAGACATTTGACCTCTACCATGGTCCGACGAAGAAGCATTATCATTGCAATGTATACCGGCCCTGGGAATCACCGGACCGTTTCTGTGTGATCTTCGAAGACATCACGGAATTGACGGAAGCCCGGAAACAGGTGGCGGATTTTTTCGATATCAACATTGACCTGTTCTGTATCGCGGATCTGGACGGTAATTTTATCCGGCTGAATCCCGTATGGGAACGGACACTTGGGTACAAGACCAGGGATCTGGAAGGCAGACCATTCCTGGACCTGGTCCATCCGGACGACCGGAAAGCCACCATCCGGGCTCTCGAGCAACAGGGACAGGGTGAGGAAGTCGACGGATTCATCAACCGCTACCGGCACAAAGACGGCACCTGGCGCTGGATCGAATGGCGGTCCCGTCCGGCAGGCAAGTTTGTTTATGCCAGTGCCCGGGATATCACCGACCAGTATAACGCCCGCCTCCAACTGGTAGAGAGCGAAGAGAAATTCCGCATGCTGTTTGAAAATATGGAGGAGGGGTTTGCCATTCACGAAATGATATTCGATGAGACAGGAAATCCCGTTGACTACCGTTTCCTGAATGTCAATCCCGCTTTTGAACGGATGACGGGACTGAAAGCAGACCAGATCCTCGGCCGGCGGGTGAAGGAGGCATTGCCGGAGACAGAGGACTACTGGATTGAACGGTACGGGGAAGTGGTCAAGACCGGTGAATCGATTTCGTTTGATGCCCCGAGCGGTGCACTGGACGCCCACTTCCTGGTCACGGCGTTCCGGCCGGCACCGGGCCGGTTTGCCTGCACGGTCACCGACATTACCCAGCGGGTCCGGATGGAGGAGGAGCTTCGGAAACTCAACGAAGCACTGGAACTGAGGGTCAGACAACGGACCCGGAAACTGGAACTGGCCAACCGGGAACTGGAGGCCTTTGCCTATTCGGTATCCCATGACCTGAAGGCCCCGCTGCGGGCCATCCAGGGGTTTGCCGAAATCATCCGGGAACGATTTGCTGAGCATCTTCCTGACAAAGGGCAGAAGTATTTCGACAACATTGTGGAAGCCAGTGATCATATGCACATCCTGATTGAAGACCTGCTGGCCTATTCCAGACTGGGAAAATCGGCTGTCCGCCAGGAACTTATCCAGCTGAGCCCGTTGTTGAGGGAAGTCATTGCATCCCTGGAAGCCCGGCTTTCCCGTACCCGCGCAAACATCACCTTCCCGGACGACCTGCCCGCCGTGGAAGGAGACCGGACACTGATCAAGGTCATCTTCTCCAACCTGATTGAAAACGCGCTGACCTACCAACCACCGGACCGGACTCCCGACGTGACCATCCGATGGGAAAAAGGGACAAATGGCCCGCTGATCCATGTCGTCGACAATGGAATCGGAATACCCCCGGAACACCATGAAAAGATTTTTGACATCTTTCAACGGCTCCATCCCCAATCCCGGTATCCGGGTACCGGAATCGGACTGGGCTTGGTGCGGAAAGCGGCCTCCCTGATGAACGCCGAAGTGACCGTTGACTCGGACATTGACAGAGGAGCGATATTTACGATAAAATTCAATAAATCTTAATATTGGAATACGTTTCGTCAACGGTCTCATAACCTGAGGGGGGAATTCATATGGACCATCTCCAACGAATGGCGGAGCCCGCCTCCATTCTGCTGATCGAAGACAACCCCCATGACATTCAATTGACGCTGGACGCCTTCGAGCAGGTGAATCTCACAAACGATATCCACGTGATTGAAACCGGCACTGAAGCACTGGACTATCTGATGGGAAGGGGAACATTTACCGACCGCAAAGAACACCCGCTTCCCGACCTGATTCTGCTGGACCTGAAACTGCCGGGCGTGGATGGTCATGACATCCTCAAACAGATCAAACAACAGCCTGTTCTGAAGCGCATCCCGGTCGTGATCCTGACCTCCTCGCAGAACGAAGGAGACCGGGTGATGAGTTATGACAGCGGCGCCAACAGCTATCTGGTGAAACCCGTCAGTTTTCACGAATTTATCGGTGTGGTCCAGAAAGTGGGCGAATACTGGTTGACCCTGAATGTCAAACCCCCGATGAATGGAGCCCCAAATGGATAATACCGACCACCCGTCTATCCGCATTCTCTATATTGATGACAACCCCCACGATCGCGAACTGGTAAAGGACGCCCTGGAACAGGCCGAAGCGGATTTTACCCTCACCCTGGCCGAAAGTCGTGAACAATTCGAGTCGCTGCTGGATGCCGGAGACAAATGGGATCTGATCCTCAGTGATTTCAACATACTGGGATTCAACGGCCTGCAGGTACTGGAGTTTGTGAAGAACAGATACCCGGACCTTCCCGTTCTGATCGTAACCGGTACCGGCTCGGAAGAAATTGCGGTGGAAGCCATGCGGTCCGGTGCCGCCGATTATGCCATCAAGACCGCCAGCCATATCCGCTCCCTGCCCCACATCATTCTGAAGGTGCTGGAAAATCAACGGATTGAGATGGAGCGTCGCAATGCCATTGAGGCCTTGAAAGAAAGTGAAATCCGGTTCCGGGAAATGTTCGAAAAATCCAACATCGGCAAAGCAATCGTGAGCATGAACGGATCGTTTCTTGAGGTGAATGATGCTTTCGCTGAATTGACGGGATACGACCGGATGGAGATAACGGGACGTGGTTTTGTCGACATCACCCATCCGGACGACAAAGAACTCTCCAATGCCATCATACAGAAGCTGAATGCTTCCCATCTCGATCAGGCCCGTTTCGAGAAACGATACATCCGGAAAAACGGCGAAGTCGTGTGGGCCGATATTCACACCATTCTGATCCGTGACGACCATGGCAACCCGCGGCACTTTGTGACCAACGTCATGGACATCACGGAATCCGTCCAACAGAAAAAGGAACTGGAGCGGTTGAATGCGGAACTGAATAAAGCCCAACATATGGCAGACATCGGCTCCTGGGAATTTGATGTGGCAACCGGAAAACCAAGCTGGTCCCCACACATGTTCTGTATTTTCGGGCTGGACCCGGAACAGGGGGAACCATCCTCGTGGGAAGCCCATGAGCCCTACATCCATCCGGATGACTGGCCGCTGATTGACAGGGCCGTCAGACGAGCCATATCGGATGGTACGGGCTACAACGTGCAGTTCCGTCTGAAGCGACCGGACGGCACGCTGCGCTGGGCGAATTCCGTATGCGAAGTGGAAACCGGTCCGGACGGCAGACCTGCTACCCTGCGCGGTACCACGCAGGATATCCACAAAGAAATTACCCAGCGGCTGGCTCTGGCGGAACGGGAAAGCAAATATCGACTGCTGGCCGAAAACACCCTGGACTGCATCTGGCAAATGGACATGGACCGGATCGTCACCTACATCAACCCGGCCGTTCAACGCATGTTTGGATACACACCCGAAGAGATTATCGGCTCAAGCATGGACATTTTCTGCGATAACGAGAGTCGGATGCAGATCATGGGTGTTATTCAACATGAACTGAAGAATCTGGAAAACCATTCCGGCGTCCTGCTGGAAACTACCCTGATACGAAAAGACGGCAGCCCGATTCCGGTGGAAATCCGCGGACAGATTCTGAGGGATGCGGATCAGAAGCCCGTTGCCATTCAGGGTGTTTCCCACGATCTCACCGAACGGAAAGAAATGGAGCAGCAACAGCTGCTGATTCAGAAAGAACTGCAGCAGGCCCAGAAGATGGAAGCAGTGGGCCGGCTGGCAGGCGGTGTCGCCCATGACTTCAACAATATGCTGAACGTGATTCTGGGCTACAGCGAAATGGCCGCTGCCCGCCTTCCGGATAACCACCCGGTACAGGATCAGATCAGACGCATACTGGAAGCGGCAACCAAGTCGGCCAACCTGACCCGCCAGTTGCTGGCATTTTCCAGAAAACAGGATATCGAACCGAAGATTGTGAATCTGAATGAGCTGATTGACGGCAATCTCAAAATGCTCAACCGACTGATCGGAGAACACATCACGCTGGAATTCAAACCGGAAAACGACCTGTGGAACGTCTCAGCAGACCCCTCCCAGATTGACCAGATTCTGGCCAACCTCTGTATCAATGCCAGGGACGCCATCACCGGAACCGGCGGCATATCCATCAGTACTCGGAATGTGGCCCACACCCAACAGAATCGCATGGAACCCGTGTCGATCACGCCGGGAGATTATGTGGAAATCAGTGTCCGGGACAACGGATGCGGAATGGACGAAGAAACCTGTGCCCGGATCTTCGAACCCTTCTTTACCACCAAGGAAGAAGGCAAGGGAACGGGGCTTGGACTCAGTACGGTGTTCGGTATCGTTCAGCAGAGCGGCGGAACCATCCGGGTGGACAGCAAGCCGGGCGAAGGCACCACGTTTCATCTGTTCTTTCCCCGCGCAACCGATTCGTGCTGTAGCGAAACCGATCCGGAACACCAGGGAGACAGTTTCGAGGGTGGTGAGACCATTCTCATTGTGGAAGATGAACGGGAAGTGCTGGATGTGGCCACACGTGCGTTGGAGATGCATGGGTACACCATCCTGACTGCCGACTCACCTGCCCGCGGACTCGATATCGCAAAGTCCCATCCGGAAACCATCGATCTGCTGTTAACCGACGTGGTGATGCCCGAAATGAACGGACGGCAACTCCAGGAACAGGTAAAGACGTTGCGCCCCGATATCCACACCCTGTTCATGTCGGGGTACACGGCAGACGTGATTGAAGAACACGGGGGAACGGGTGAGGAGCAGCATCTCCTTCACAAACCGTTCACCATTTCGGAACTGATTCAGTCTGTCCGTAAGGCATTGGATGACGCCGGTTGAGCGTCAGATGTCGTTCAGCAGCCAGAGAACTTAGGGATCGGCCGCTTTCCGGCTGAATCATACAGGAAGGGATGGGATGGTGGAGCAGGAAGGATCGACCGCACCGGAAACCGCTCAGGTATATATTCATCCGCTGATCCTCGCCTGCGGTCTCCTCGTCACCATCATGGGCGTCCTGGTGTTGATCGGCTGGTTCACCCATCAGCCCACCCTGATCCAGGTTCTGCCCACCTTCGTTCCCATGCAGTTCAACACCGCATTGGGCTTCCTGCTGTGTGGTGCGGCTTTGCTTCTGCTGGCTGCCGGGCGGCGGCAAACGGGCGCTACTGCAGCCGCCATTGCCGGTTTGATCGGACTTCTGACGCTGATTGAATACAGCGCCGGCATCGGCCTGCATATCGACCAGTTGTTCATGGAACACTACATCACGGTTCAAACCTCCCATCCCGGACGGATGGCACCCAATACGGCACTCTGCTTCCTGTTGTCTGCAACAGCCATGCTCTTGCTCAACGGGAAAAAACCCGGCAACAGACGGACCTTTTTCTGCGGCGTGCTATCCACCGTGGTCATTGCCCTGGGCCTCACCGCGTTCGGCGGTTATATCAGCGGTCTACATACCGCCTACGGCTGGGGGAAGATGACACGGATGGCGGTTCATACCTCCGCCGGATTTGTCGTCCTGGGAACCGGTCTGCTATCCCTTTCCTGGATCCGTGTTCACCGGGACAGGAGACGATTCATCAACTGGTTGCCTGTGTCCTTTGCGTTGTTGTTTCTGACCGCTTCCGTGATTATCTGGCAGGCGCAGGAAGCCCGTGACCATGAACGACTCCACGAATTGACCCGCACCACCGCACGGGGACTTGCAGAAGCCGTCGAAATCAGGGTACAGGACCTGGCAAATGCATTGAAGCGCATGAGCCATCGATGGGAACTCCGTGAGGCGTTACAGGAACCGTACTGGCGAGCGGATGCCCGTGCCCATCTGGGTGATTTCCCGGGACTGGTGGCGATGGAATGGGTGGACCCGGATTTTGTGGTCCGATGGGTGGAACCGGAAGCAGACAATGATATGGTGCTGGGGTTGAATCTGTCGGACAACACCCACCGACGGCCTATTCTCGAAATGGCCAGAGAAGAAAACATCCCCGTTGTGACCCCGGTGGTAGACATTCTGCAGGGGGGCCGGGGTTTCGATGTAATCGTCCCCATCACGGTTCGCCACGAACCCGGTGGTTTCATGCTGGGGGTGGTGGACCTGGATAATTTCATCCCCACCATTGTGAAAACCCAGCAGGATCAGTTTGTGTTCCGCATTCTGGAGAACAATCGCCTGATACTGGAAGAGGGAGACTGGAGCGCAACCCGGGGCATTCCGGTGGAAGAATCCGTTATCCATCTGCCGGGTGACCGAAAATGGACCATTGCCGTCACACCGGGACGTGCACTGACCGATGCCAGTCAACTGATCCGGGATGTTCTGATGCTCGGAGCGGGGCTTCTGATGGCCCTCCTGGCTGCACTGGCCGTCCGGTTCGCTCAGACATCCAGAGAACGAACCCGCGAGCTTCTGCTGCATAAGCAACATCTGGAAGACCTTGTGGAACTGCGAACCATCTCCCTGAAGGAAAGTGAAAGACGATTCCGTTCTCTTTATGAAAACGTCCCCATCTCGCTCTGGGACGAGGACTGGACCGCCGTCATTGCAATCATCCGGGGGTTGAATCTACCGACGGATACGGATTTCCACGGGTATTTCACATCACACATGGACCTGGTACGGGAATGCCTGCAGCACGTGGTGATCAACGATGTCAATTCCGAGACTCTGGAAATGTTCGGTGCAAAAAGCAAAGATAAGATGCTCCAGTCATTGGAAACGGTATTCAATACACCGGACACGTTGCCCGGATTCATCGGGGAACTGGCGGCACTGGCGGCGTGCAAAACGGTTTATGAGACGGAAATGTTGTTGAACAAAGTGAACGGGGACCGCTTCACTGTTCTGTTGAAGATGTCATTCCCCCGACCCGGTGCAGATCATGGCCAGGTGCTGGTCAGTCTGACGGACATCAGTGAACTGAAACAAATCCAGGCAATCGCAGAACGGGAACGGACAATTACCGATTCGGTCCTGGATGCGCTGCCCGGCGTGTTTTACCAGATCCGGACCGACGGCACGTTCGCCCGTTGGAACAGCCGGTTTGAAAAGGCCACCGGATATGATGCCGACGACCTGAAACAGATGAAGGCCACCGAACTGTTCCGCGGAGAAGACATCGAAAACATCGCGGCAGCCATGCAACGGGTATTTGTGGAAGGGGAAGCGGTTGTGGAGGCGGATTTTGTCCACAGGGACGGGACCGCGACGCCTTATCTGTTCAACGGAAAACTGTTTGAGATAGAGGGCGAACCGTTCCTGATCGGCATGGGTCTGGATGTCGGCAACCTGAAAGAGATTGAAACCGAACTTCGGACACTGAATGAGAAGCTGGAGACGTCCAACAGGGAGCTGGAACAGTTTGCCTATGTGGCCTCCCATGATCTGCAGGAGCCCCTGCGCATGGTATCCAGCTATACCCAGTTGCTGGAAAAGCGCTACAAAGACAAGCTGGATGACGACGCAAAGGACTTTATTCACTTTGCGGTGGATGGCGCCAACCGGATGCAGCGCCTCATCCAGGACCTGCTCACCTATTCCCGGATCACAACACGGGGAAAAGAACCGAACCCGGTATCCGTACAGAGTGTCATGGGACATGTGCTGGTCAACCTATCGGAAACGATCAATGAACACCAGGCCATCATCACCAACGACAATCTCCCGGTTGTGATGGGAGATTTCTCCCAACTGGTCATGCTGTTTCAGAACCTGATCAGCAACGGCATCAAGTTTCATGGAGAAGAAACTCCCCGGATTCATATCTCGGTTCAGGAAGATGGGGAAACAGTAACCTTCGCCGTACGGGACAACGGTATCGGCATGGATCTCCAGTACGCGGAGCAGATTTTTGTCATTTTCAAACGACTGCATACCCGCTCCGAATTCCCCGGAACGGGAATCGGTCTGGCGGTGTGCAAACGAATCGTCGAGCGTCTGGGAGGCACGATATGGGTAGAAAGCGAGCCGGGAGTGGGATCGACGTTTTGTTTCACCCTGCCGCTTGCAAAAGAACAGGGAGGTTCCAATGAATGATGGAATGGACAATATCAAAATCATCGATCTCCTGCTGGTGGAAGACAGTGCAGGGGATGCACGACTGGCAATGGAAGCATTGAAGGAAAGTAAGATCCGCAACCGGGTTGACCTGGTAACGGACGGTGAACAGGCCATGGAATTTCTCCTGAAACGGGGGAAATATACGGATGCCGTGACACCCGACCTGATCCTGCTGGACCTGAACCTGCCCAAGAAAGACGGCCGGCAGGTACTGAAGGAAGTGAAGGCACACCCGGAACTGCGCAAAATTCCGGTGGTGATCCTGACAACCTCCAAGGCAGATGAGGACATCATCAGCACGTATGAAAACTATGCCAATTGTTATATTACAAAGCCCATTGACCTGGATCAATTCGCCAAGGTGGTCCGGTCCATTGAAGATTTCTGGTTGTCCATTGTCAAACTCCCCAGCAACGGTAAGCATGAAGAATGAACCACGATCCCGCATCAACCAGGGTTTTATTGATTGAAGACAACCCCGGGGACGCCCGCCTGATCCGGGAAATGCTGTCCGAAATCTCCGGGTTTGAACTCGTCCATGCGGAACGTCTTTCCGAGGGGGTGCAACAACTGGATGACGGGTCCTTTGATGCCGTTCTGCTGGACCTGAATCTGCCGGACTCGGACGGCATGGACTCGCTGACCGGTATCCAGGCGGCCCACCCGGACATCCCCATTATCGTTCTGACCGGTGTGGGCGATCCGGAATATGCAATGGAGTTCCTGCGCCGGGGGGCCCAGGATTACCTGGCCAAAGGACAGTTTGACACGGACGCCCTGGTTCGTGCGATCCGATATGCCCTGCAACGAAACGAGTATGAATATCAACTCAAACAAAGCGAAGAATTGTATCGGCTGACCTTGAACAGTATCAGTGATGCCGTGTTCATGACAAAACGAGACGGAACATTCACCTTTGTATGCAAAAACTTCTCCAACGCATTCGGCTGGACAGCGGAAGAAGCCATGGAAAAGGGCTCACTGAGGGCCCTGATGGGACAACAGGCAGAGAAATGCCCGTTACCGACCATAGACAGCCCGGTTTCCAACTACAGTTGCACCATCCACGACAAACATGGTCAGGAGAAAGTGCTCCTGATCAACGCCCAGTGCGTGAACATTCAGGGTGCATCCTATCTCTATGCGTGTCGGGACACCACCGAAATTGAAAAGGCACGAAAACGGCTGGCCGAATCGGAAACCAAGTTCAAGACCATGATCGACAATCTGAACGTGGGTGTTGTTCTGATGGACACGCATTGCACCATCCTGGAGGCAAACAGAACCGCACAGACATGGTTCCCGGACATGGACCCCCAGAATCCACTCAAATGCCAGAAGATTTACAACCGCGAAGAAGCAGATTCTCCCTGTCCCGGATGTCTGGTCACCGCTGCGGCGCAGGATGGCCAACGCCATGAAGATATCCAGATTTTCCATCTGGAAAACGGGCGGCAAATGACCTGCCGTATCGTAGCCAGCCCGATTCGGGATTCCAGTGGAGAGGTCCGGCAGGTCATCCAGACACTGGAAGACATCACGAATCGAATCCGGATGGAAGAGGAAATCCGCCAGTCGCACAAAATGGAAGCGGTCGGTCAACTTGCAGGCGGTATCGCACATGATTTCAACAATATGCTGACAGTTATCATCGGGGGCACCGAATTTGCCGAACTGAACTATAAACGGGGCGCCGATATCACACCAAACTTGCAGGAAATTCGCCATGCCGCCAAACGGTCAGCCGAGTTGACGCGACAACTGCTGGCTTTCGGTCGGCGGCAACACCTGGATCGTCGGGAGCTGAGTCTGGACAAACAGATCCAGGAGACATTGCAGATGATCCGAAGGACCATCCCGGAAAATGTCAAAGTCAGCTATGCGTCTCGACCTGACCTGCAACCCGTACTGGCAGATCCGGGACAAATCAACCAGGTGTTGTTGAACCTCTGCATCAACGCACGGGACGCCATGCCGGAGGGTGGGGAAATCGCCATTGATTGCCGGCCGGTGACACTTACATCGAAAGAAGTTCTGCAACTGGAAGGACTGGTTCCCGGTAATTACGTTCTTCTTTCGGTACGGGACAACGGTTGCGGCATGTCTCCGGATGTCCTGGAACATATCTTTGAACCGTTCTTCACCACCAAGGGTCCGGGGAAAGGGACCGGAATGGGCCTTGCCACCGTGTACGGCATTATCCGGCAGCACCGGGGAACCATTACCGTCAAGAGTGAAGTGGATGCCGGAACCCTGTTTCAAGTCTATCTGCCAGCCTCCGGTACCGGATCATCAACCGAAGCGGTCCCTTCCTCCGATACGCTCCCACAGAAAAGCAGGGGTGCCGAACAGATTCTGCTTGTGGAGGACGACCCCGCTGTTCGGGAAACGGGGATATCCATTCTGCGCCGTGCCGGTTACACCGTCCTTTCCGCCTCCGATGGGACAGAAGCCCTTTCCATTCTGGATCGTGAAGCCCGGCAGACCGATCTGGCCATCCTGGATGTGATCATGCCCAATATGGGCGGACAGCAACTGTACAGGAAAATTCGCGCTCACTGGCCGCACATTTGCGTGCTGTTCACCAGCGGTCATACGGACGATTCCCTCCAGGCCGAGGTTCTCAACGAGGACCAACTGGCACTGCTGCCCAAACCGTTCGGACCGGATGAACTACTGAAAGCCGTCCGCTACATCCTGGAACAGAAATCCCCAAAGGGCGATTCCTGATCCGGGTGACCAACCCATCCGCCTCCTGATTTGCAGCCAACCCCCTTTTCTGTATAATAGAAGCACGTCGGGGGAGTCATGAAAAATCGTTCTGAACATCCGGTACGGGTTCCGTGGGTGCTGCTGCTCATTTTTGTATTCGTTACCGTGGGATTGTCCGCCATCGCCGCTCTCATCTACCGTCATCAGACCGCTACGGTTATCCGGGACCAGTACAATCAACTGGAAGCCGTGAATGGCCTGAAAACCCGACAGATCCGGGAGTGGCGGGAACAGCACATCCAGACCATGGAACTGTTGCGCATGTCCCCCTTTTTGAAGAGCCAATTGAAACAGGCCGGGTCCGGAGACACCGGTTCGGAAGAAGCCATCAGGGCCTGGCTGAAATCAATTTGCCTGACAGAAAATTTCAGGAATCTGGTCATTGTGGACCAGGAACAGAAAATACGTTTTGGCGCGTTCGAGGATACCCATCTGGAATCCACTGAAATGGATGCGATTCTGCACGATTTGAGTCCGGAAAAAGGTGCCTGGTTCAGCCCCATTCACAGAAATGACCAATACGGCGTTCATATCGCGATCATCGCACCTGTTTTGCAGGATCAGTTGGAAACACCGCTGTATCTGGTGGCCATTGAAAATGTCAGCCGGGACCTGTTTCCCCTCTTCCTCAAATGGTCGGTACCCAGTGAGACAGCAGAATCTCTGCTGGTCCGGACCGAGGGAGACAATATCGTGTTCCTGAATGATCTCCGTCATCAGCCGGAGAGTGCCCTGACACTCCGTGTGCCCCGAAACAGAATCCAGCTCCCTGCTGTAATGGCCGTCTCCGGGACCGTTGGACCGGTTGAAGGCACCGATTACCGCGGCCACTACGTACTTGCCTACGTCGCACCGGTGCCGGATACACCCTGGTTTCTGATAACCAAAATCGATCTGGATGAGGTTGTCCGCCCGGTAGAGTCCTGGTACTGGTATGTGGCCGTCCTGACCGGAACCCTTGTGATACTGTCCGCGGCACTGATCCTGCTGTACTGGCGTCACCAACGCACCCGTCATCACCATGAACTGGTCCAATCCCGGCAGGCATTTGAAGAACAGCAGCGGCTGTGGACCACGCTGCTGGAGAATCTGCCGGGCATTGCCTACCGCTGCCTGAATGACCGGGACTGGACCATGATGATGGTGAGTCCGGGATGCCGGGACCTGACCGGCTATGCACCGGAGGATTTGATCGGCAACAAGGCGGCATCGTATGCAGAATTGATCCATCCATCAGACCGACAGCGGGTGTGGGAAGCCGTTCAAACCGCGATTGCAGACGGAAAGCCGTTTCAGATGGAATATCGGATCAAAGACCGCCAGGGGCAAGCCCGGTGGGTGTGGGAACAGGGTGTCGCTGTTTATGACCGGGAAGGCAAAGCCGAAGCGATCGAGGGGTTCATTTTTGAAATCTCCGCCAGAAAAGAAGCCGACCAGGTCCGCAACCTCATTCTCCGGATTTCCGAAGAAGCCGGCCGGGCCACGAATACCACAGACCTGTACCGGCGTATTCAGGATGTGCTTCAGGGTGTCATGGACGCCTCGGAGTTCTATGTGAACGAATATGACCCCGAAACCCGGACGTTTAACGGCGTTTATGCCACCGGCCGCGAAGATTTTACCAATCTTCAATACGCCGCTGCAGGCACCCTCACGGAACATGTCCGACAAACCGGAAAAGCGGTTCTGATTGGCAGGGAAGCTCTTGAGCAGATGGTCAAGAACGGGGAAGCCAGAATCATCGGCCAACCGATCCTGCAATGCATGGCAATTCCCCTTCGTTTCGATGACAAACCGTTTGCCGTGATGCTTCTTCAAAGCTACGACGATCCCAACCGGTTTACGGAAGAACACCTGAGTCTCCTGGAAACCGCCTCCAACCAGATCGCCGCCGTGATCGCCCGAAAGAAGGCGGAACAGGCGCTTCGGGAAAGTGAATCCCGATACCGGGAACTGGCAGACCAGCTGCCGCTTGGACTCTATCGCACAACACCCGACAGCCGGTTCATTTTTGCCAACCCCACACTGGCGGAGATTCTCGGGGCGGAGAACGTGGATGATCTGTTGCACCGGCAGGTTCTGGATTTCTATCCGGATAAAGAAGCGCGGGATCGGCATCTGAAACTCCTGGACGCCAATCCGGAGGGTGTACTGGATGAATTTCAGTTGCTTCGTCTGGACGGGAAACGCATCTGGGTCAGGAACCATAACCGGACCATTACAGATGAAAATGGCTCCATCGTCTGTTATGAGGGCATCATTGAGGATATGACCCACCAGAAAGAGCTGGAAGAGAAACTGGTGCAGACACAGCGTCTGGAGTCGGTGGGTCAGCTTGCGGGTGGTATCGCCCATGATTTCAACAACCTCCTGACACCGGTACTGGGCTACGTGGAATTGTTGCTCGATACGCCGGATCTGCCGGATGAAATGAAGACACGGCTTCATATGATTCAACGGGCGGCCGACTCCGCCCGAAAACTGGTCCAGCAGATGCTGGCCTACAGCCGGAAACAGGTGTTACGGATGGAGACGGTGGATCTCAATGGATTGATCCGGGAAATGGAATCCATGATCCGTCGCACCATTCCCGCCAGTATTGCCATCAATATTTCCTGTGCAAAAGATCCCATCTGGGTGGACGCCGACCGTACACAACTGGAGCAGATCATCATCAATTTCGTGATCAACGCCCGGGACGCACTGGATAATGACGGCCGGATCGGCATCAGCACGGATGTACGGTCCTTCTCGAAAGAAGACGTTCCGGATCCCGCGCTGGCTCCGGGTACATACGCAGTTCTGACCGTGGAGGACAACGGCAGAGGGATGGAAACGGCTACCGTTAATCGAATATTCGAACCGTTTTTCACCACAAAAGAGCGCGGCCGGGGGACAGGATTGGGACTGGCGGTTGTGTACGGCATCGTGAAACAGCACAAGGGAACCATCCGTGTATACAGTGAACCGGGAATGGGCGCCATTTTCCGCACGTATATTCCGTCAACTGCGACTCCGGTCCGGGATGAAGAGCTTCCCGCACTGAAACCGATGCCGGGAAACGGTGAGCGCATCCTGCTGGTTGAAGACAATAACGATGTACGCAACCTGGCCCGCTCACTGCTGGAAGACTTCGGCTACCGGGTCACCGATATCGCCAATCCACTCGAGGCCATCAAACATGTTGAAACCGAATCGGAGCCGTTTGATCTGCTGCTGACTGACGTCGTGATGCCGGACATGAACGGCCCCGCCCTGTACCAGGAATTGAAGAAACGGATAGCGGCATTGCCCGCCGTTTTCATGTCCGGATACAGTGAAGAAATCATGGCCAACCGCGGACCGGCAGACCATTCCGTACGGTTTGTGGAAAAACCCTTTACCTCGGCAACGTTGACCCGTGCCATCGCAGATGCCCTGCGTCAGACCTGAAGGTACCGGCACCTTACCATCAACTGAACACACCGGGAATCACCGCTCCGCAATTACGGCAGCAGTTGCCCCGCATCCCCGACTTATCCGCCACAAAACCGGCCCGCTCAATCAACAGGTGACCACAGGCCGGGCACATCGTGTTCTCTTTGTCGGACAACATGTTTCCGAGGTACACATAGTTCAGCCCCTGCGCTTTTGCAATGTCCCAGCATCGGAACAATGTCTCCGGCGGGGTGGGCGGAATGTTCTGCATCATGAACGTAGGGTGGTAACGGGTGAAGTGCAGGGGCACATCCGGGCCCAGTTCCTGGACAATCCATCGACTCATCTGACGGATCTCATCCGGATCGTCGTTCAACGTGGGGATTACCAGAACCACAATCTCCAACCAGACGCCCGCTTCCTTCACCGTTTTCAGCGTTTCCAGCACCGGTTTGAGACTGCCGCCACACACATCCCGGTAAAATGATTCCGTGAACGCTTTCAGATCGATTTTCACTGCTCCCAGATACCGGCAGAGCTCTTTCATCGGTTCCTGCTGAATGAAACCGTTTGAAATCATGACATTCGGGATATTCCTGGATTGTCCGATCCGGGCACAGTCCCGCATGAACTCAAAGAATACAACCGGCTCCGTATAGGTGTGGGCCATTACCGGAACGCGCTGCTGCTGCACCTGCCGGACAAGCGCTTCAGGCGAGGTTTTGACCGTTTTCAACTGTTCCGGCCGTTTCTGCGAAATTTCCCAGTTCTGACAGAATTTACAGATGAAATTGCAGCCGGGCGCGGCGATGGAAAACGCCCGCACACCGGGTTTGTAATGATACAACGGCTTCTTTTCAATGGGATCCACATGTGCAGCACAGATCTGACCGTACACCAGCGTATGATAGACTCCGTTGCGGTTCTCCCGTACACCGCATGTCCCCCGTTCCCGGTCCGCCACCTGGCATTCATGGGGACAGAGCTTGCATTTGATCTTCCGGTCCTCCAGTTTTTCATAGCAGGACGCTTCCACATCCCATGTTTCACCGGCCAGTAACGGTCCCGCACAGGCCAGTCCCAGAGCCATGGATGCCGTCCCCCGGATAAACGTGCGCCTTGTACACCGGTCAAAGGGTGATGTGGTCAATCCAGGTCTCCTTCATGTGTCCCAGTTTCAACTTCTCCGCCTCCGGCAGATAGCGGGGGCTGCGTCCTGTTTCCCGCAATGTCTTCAGTTCCCGGACCTGGCGCTCAGACTCCAGAAGTTTCAATCCCACGGTGTCCACCGCCACCGGATCGGTTCCGATGATCAGTCCACCGTACTCATCCGCATATCGGGAATCAAATGCCGGACCGTTCTGCAGCTGAATCCGGGTGGCATCCAGCACGATGAGCCGCAGCCGGTCCCGGATAAACCGGTGGGTCGACAATTCCGCCACGTAAGGGCTGCAGCCGTTCCCGTGATACTTGTTGGGGTTGTAGATCGCACCATAGAAGTTCTTCATGCCTGCAGACAAACCCGCAATATCGTGATCTTTCAGCACGGGGACATTGATCAAGGCGGTGACCTCTTCCATGATCATGCTGAAACAGGTGCCCACGCTCCCCGCAAACTCGATATCACGGGAATAGCCACCGTCGGTGAACATGTCTGTTCCCATCACGCGCAATCCTTTTCGGGAGAGTTTGAAGCCGGCCGCTTCCAGTTCCCGTCCTGTCCGCTCCCAGATGATGATCCTCTCTGCCGGGACACCCGCGAGACGCAGCCCATCCACAATGGCCATCACCACACCTCTGCAGGACGAAAGCGGCAAACCGGGCAGACAGCTCAGTTTGATCCCCACTTTGTCCTGCCTGTGAAACAGCGAACGCCAGGCCGTTTCCGCAGAATCTCTGCCGGTGAGTCGTTTCATGCCGCTGTTCAACAGACGGAATGCTGTCTGAACATCAACATCGTGACCGACCCGTATCAAGCCCTCGTCCCGAACCTCCACTACCCGGCTTTCCTGTTCACCGGCTGCCGCCAGCAATGGTGGAAAGAAACGGGACAATGCCAGCCCGGCCATACCGCCCGCCAGGCGTCCCAGAAAAGCGCGCCGGCTGTTCATGGCTTGTCCGATTTCTCCTGGAAAACGTCCGCCTGGAACACCTGGAACCGGGTGTCCGGCAACCGGTATGCATCATCCGGAAGACCGGCTTTACGGCACAGATTGGTCAGAAACGTGTCCAGACTCCATCCGGTTTCGGTCGCCACCTGGGGAAGATAAACCGCCCCGCGATACCCGTTTCGAATCACGACACCGTCCACTCCGAGCCGGATCAGACGGTAGTGGGGAATCTCTTTGAGGGGTGTCATCACGGAAATCTCAATACTGATCTTCTGCAGTTCTTCGAAAGAAACCGGCGGAAATCGCGGATCTTCCAGTGCCGCCTTGATGGCATAGTCCCGCACGCTCTGGACAAGCGGTGCCGGGTCCCCCAGATTTCCGATGCACCCCCGCAAGCGGCCTTCCTCACGGAGGGTCACAAACACACTGCGGGGTTCCTGCAGTTTCTCCGGATAATCCGCGGGATTGATTTCCATCTTCTCGCCCCGCAATTCCCGGTTCAGCGTTTCCCGTGCCAGTTTCAGCAGAACGGTCTGCTCCTCCCCGGTCAGGTCCTCCAAAGCACCTTTGTTTTCCCTGTTCATTTTGTCTCCCGTCGCCTCCGCTTCGAATACGACTGCCCCATAACTGACACTCAGTTGATAATTGCCGTCACGATCACCGGAACGGCTGTATCCGACAAGACGGCCCGTTACCGGAAGCGGCTTCATCAGATCACAGAGAATTGCCATGGGCATGATTCCGCATGCGGTAATTCCGGTCTTTCGCCGGTATTCCAACAGGGCTGTCGAGTCTTTCCGCATCAATGCATCCACCAGTCCCATGTCCAGTTTCATGATCTGTTCCGGCACATCTGTTTCAAACGGGGTGAATCCGTAATTCTTCCCGTAATGGGTCAGATCGGAACTGGCGATAACCACCGTACGCTCCGTCACAAACGGTCGGATCGCGGACACCAGTTGTCGCTGCAGCGAAGCGTCCAGATGTCCCACCAGAATCGGAACGATCTCGTAATCCCGGTTCCCCAGCACGCGTTGGAGAAAAGGCAACTGATTTTCAATCGAATGTTCCATCACCATGGCATTGTTATCCAGTTCAAACCCGGGTTGACCGGACAGACGGGTCACAACAGCACGGTCCACCCGGATGCGTCCCAGCGGCGTTTCGTTGAATTCAAATGTAGACAGGCAGGCACCCCGCATTCGTTTCCGATGGGCCACTCCCAGAATGATCACCCGGTCAACCTGTTGACCCCGAAGCAACCGGTATGCACGACCCGCCGTGGGTCCGGAATAGGCAAGTCCGGCATGGGGAACCACCATCCCCCGGATGAGAGCGTCCGCATGGTCCGCATCACCGGCAATCATCCTGTCCAGTTGGGTGGTCAACACAACGGGATCAGCCGGATACCAGGTACCTGTCTGAAGATAGGGACGGACCGTCCCGGCATCCGGACCGGCCAAGGCAGCCACGGCCCCGATCAGACAGATCAGTGAACCAAACCATTTCATCCCGCACCTCCAGAACTACTTTTCAATGTAAAGCCGGTCTGCCATTTCGTCAACGATGGCCCCCGGCGGCAATCAGTCCAATACCCGACACGGCGATCATCAGTAACAGCGAACCACTGACGCCCAGCCCCGGGATCAGAAAGGACGCAACCAGCAATGCTCCCACTGCGCCCCCCAGATGATCGAACGCATCCACCAGCCCCGATCCCACGGCAACGTTCTCTTCCAGCTGCCGGACATGGTGCACCGCAACGGGGAATACCGTTCCGGACACAATCCCGCAACAGGCACTGATGATGAGAAGCAGGATGCTGTTCGTGTTTCCGGAATGCCAGACCATCAAGAGCACCGCCGACAGGGTCATCATCAGCAGTAGCGGGGTACGAAGGGAAAGAAACGGATGTTCCGTTTCGTTTCGCTGCCGCCGGCGGATCATCCATGCACCCATCGGAAGGCCTGCCATGAACAGCCCGCTGAGAAGCGCGATCTGTCGGTAAACCGAGCCCGCCTGAACCTGAAACATGTAGACCAGCAGCAGGACGACGGACATAGCAGTAAACCCCAGGATTCCAACGGGCATGTACAACCGGACCCGCTTTCCGCCCGACAGTGCAATCCCCATCAGCATCAGCGGCAGTATCATCCATATCCACGGCAGACGGTTCAGCATATCCAGCAGAACAGACATCCCGCTCCCTGTATACCATCCCGTCAGCCGTGCATATCGGCTGAGCAGAACCGGTCTGTCATCCCGATTGGTTTGTTCCTCGCGACCGACCATTGATTCATTTATCTGTTTGATTCGGTCCGGTTGATAATCGCCCCCTGCCATCAGCGCTTCCCGGCGCCAGTCCCGTCCCAGCATTCGGATGCGGCGGACAATTTCCTCCTGTTCCGTCACCAGTTTCCGGCCGGAACGGGAGGCATACAACCAGTGGGGCGTACCGGGAACGATCAGAACGTGGGGAAATGCGGTTTGTACCGTTGATGCGATGAGAGATCCGACACCGGCGATGTCTCCCGCCGTATAGTTCACGGTGTCGGGCAGAGAAACCGCCAGTACCCCGCTCCGGCTCATGGCGGTCGACAGGTGTCGCATGAATTCAACGGTCAACAGTCGATTGCCCAGCGTCCCCGTCGGTTCCGACCCGTGCAGAACAACCAGGTCCAGGTCATCGAATCCGCGCGCCTGAGGCTCACGCAGCATGGCACGCACATCGCCGGTGATGCGCCGGCAGGCGGCATCGTCACCCCCGTTCACTGAATCACTTCCGGATGCCATCATCCGGTTCATCTGTCCGTCAAGGACCACGGAAATCAGCTCAGCCGAAAACGCCGACCTCATGTTGGTCTCCAGAGACTGGGGAACAGGCCCGACAATCAGGATGCGTCGGGCATCCGGGCACTGGGCATGGAGCCCCGCAACCATGAGCCGTTCCGAAACCCGGTCGGGAAATACGTCCTGTATCCGGCCATTGGACATCAGTTGATATTGACCGCCCAGCTTGCCCAGTGACAACAACTGGTAGGGCGTTTCCCGCTCGGTAATCCGATCCCCTGCCGATACCGATTGCCATCGCCTGTCCTCGCTCCATCTTCCCAGCAGCAACGGCAGCACGATCAGAACTGCAGCGAACAGGATCATTCCCGCAAACACAGTCCGGTCCGTTCGATAAGGTGAAAACACCGTAACCGGAATCACCAGGCAACCGGTGCCGGCGATCAGTGTCATGGAAGAGACATGACCCAGCAGGACCATGCTGAGTAGAAGCGCCATCAGGCATGACCCGATTGCTTCGGAGACATACACCGGTGTTGCAGACTCACGGGACGCTCCATCAGACTGTTGCTGCAGCAAGGCCACCAGAAAAGGAAATGTCAATCCAACCGGTACCGCAGCAATCAGAAACGCCGGTCCGGCAACGGCTGCTACCACACCGTATGACGGCAGTTGACCGGCCGGTGTCCCCCCCGTCAGATGCAGGCAACGGATCCATGCCGTACCCACAATACCCAGAACAGGCAAAGCGGAAATGACCATCAACGTGGTTCGGAACGGAATCTCCCGGGAACGGAGCATAACCGAACCGGAAAGGGCACCGCAGAAAACGCCGATGAGCCAGAAGGAAAACCCGATGCCGAACACCAGTTCATTCCCCCAGCTCACCACCATCAATTCCCGCAACAATACGGTTTGAACCGTCAATGCCGACATACCGACCGACACCATGAGAAACAGCAGTGCACGACGGCGCGTGTCTCCACGCATTTGTCTTATCCTCCAATCATCCTGGCCCAATCCGGTACCTGCATGAGATCCAGCCCCCACACCAGGGGCAACAGATAGAGGATCACCAGAACATTGATCACGGCACCGATCAGATTGAGCAGAATGCCTGCCCGGACCATCTGACCGATGGTGACCTCTCCGCTTCCGAAAACCACCGCATTGGGCGGGGTTGCCACAGGCAACATGAATGCAAAGGAAGCCGCAATGGCCGTACCGGACATAATCACGTACGGATGGGAACCCACTGCAATGCCCAGACCGGCCACCAGCGGAATAAAGAGGGTGGCCGTTGCCGTGTTGGATGTCAATTCAGTAAGAGAGAGGGTCAGCAACACAACCGCTATGATCAGTACCTCGGGGCCGGCCGCCTGAAGCACGGACAGTTTCGTTGCAATCCACGCAGCGAGACCGCTCTTCATGAAGGCACCTGCCAGCGACAGACCGCCGCCGAACAGGAGCATAACCCCCCACGGGATGGTACGGGCCGTGTCCCAATCCAACAGGAAACTGCCCCGTTCATCTCCGGAAGGAATCAGAAACAGGAGAATGGCACCGGTCATGGCGATGGTGGCATCTTCCACTCCCTTGAGAAAATCCAGGTGCACCAGGCCGCGGAAAATCCATCCACACGCCACCAGCACGCCAACCGCCACGATCCGCTTCTGTGCGGGGGTCATGGGCCCCATTGATGACTGTTCATTGAGCAGCGCATCCCCTCCGGCAATCACGCCGCTGTCCTGAAGCGGAAACTGAACCCGCGTCAGCAACCACCAGGTCGTCACCAGCATCAGCAGAGAGAGGGGCACGCCGATCAGCATCCACTGAAGAAACGTAATGGTCTGGCCGAACAGTTTGTCCACCATGGCCACCATCACCGTGTTGGGCGGCGTACCGATGATTGTGGCCATGCCGCCGATGGATGCTGAATATGCAATACCCAGCATCAGGACCACACCCAGTGAACCGTTCCGGCGCCGCGTTTCCCCCTGACCCAGCACGGCCATCCCGATGGGAACCATCATAATGGCGGTTGCCGTATTGCTCACCCACATGGACAGAAATGCTGTTGCCACCATGAATCCCAGTACCATCCGCCGGGGTCTGAATCCGAACATACGTACGGTACCCAGCGCAATCCGGCGGTGCAGGTCCCACCGTTCCATGGAGCGGGCAATGAGAAACCCGCCCATAAACAGAAAGATCAGATGGTGAGCGTAGGGTGCCGCCGCCTGCCGCATGGGCAAAATGCCCAGGAACGGGAACAGTACCAGCGGCAGAAGGGAGGTGGCGGCCAGGGGCAACGCCTCGGTCATCCACCAGACAGCCATCCACAGTGCAACGATGGCTGTACGCCAGCCGGCAACGGAAAGTCCATCCGGAACCGGGAGAAACAACATGACGCACGCGAGAACAGGACCGGCGATTCGACCCGCAAACTGAACGCGATTCATGGATACTCCAATTCAATAAGGTAGTCTCTTTTCATGATATCAAAGTACCGCGAACAGAGCGACACCCCGCCCCTGTCACTGCTATAATGGAAGGCAAGTTGGAGGCAACATGAAAATCAAACGGATTCTGCTGATCACATTACTGGTCTTTGTCCTTGTCGTTACCATTATCCCGCTGGTGGGATATCAAATGCTGAAAAGCCGGGATATCCGGTCCTTCATCAGCAAACAGGTACAGAACCGGACCGGATGGAGTCTCTCTTACTCCAATCATGAGATCTCCCTGTTCAGCGGCATTATCCTGCATGACCTTGATGTATCCGGACCGGAAGGCTTCACGATGACCGCCGCTGAAATCCAATTGAAGCCGTCCTATTTCAAGCTGTTGACCGGAACGCTTTTCTTGAAGGAAGCCACTATTCTTCAGCCCCATATCCGGCTGGTATTGGGCCCGGAAAAAAGCGGGTCCACTCAGAATAAACCCGCCACCACAGGGCCATCTGAACCCGGAAAACCACCCGTGGGACTGATAACCGTTCTGAACGGCAGACTGGAGGTGGTGCGGCCCCGACAAACCGTTCAGATCAACGGGATCGAATTTTCGATAACACCGGAAGGTGTGTTTGACGGCTCCTTTCAACCGGGATCCGCCGGTAACCGTCTGATCGTCAGCGGTAATATCGATGACCGGATGCAACTGGAGAAGCTACGGGCTGAGCTGGACGTTTCCGATATTGCTTCCCTTGCAGAACTGATGGACGCCCCTCTTCCCATTGCACAGCTGGAAGCCGACATTGAACTGACGCTTGAACCGCAGAAATCCGGACGCGCATGGAACATGAAGATGGAAACACGGACCATGGAATTGAAACCCGGTTTTCCCGAAGGAAACATCCCATTCCAAATCAACCTCAGCGGAACCGCTTCCGATAAGCTGGATCAGATCACGCTTTCCGAGGGCCAATGTTCCATCGGCGAACTCTTCTTTTCCGGAAGCGGAAACCTGTTACCGGAGGTCGAACTTCAACTGACCGGACACGAGCTGCCCGTTGCTGATCTGACCAGACTGATTCCACCGGACGTGTCGCCCTTCCCCCCCTCCCTCTCACTGAACGGCATGGCTGATCTCAAAGCCCGCATCTCCGGTTCCAACACCGATGTTCAGTTGCAGTTTGATCGGGTAAAGGCATCCCCTGAAGGAATCCCCCCTCTGGCGGTAACGGGTGAGCTGTCGGTATCGGGTCCCGATATCCGGATACCGGAAATCAGACTGGAAGGTGACTGGCTTGAAGCCACCGTGCAGGGAGGAATCGGCAGTTTTCTCTCCGATCATCCCACAACCGAACTGGCAGTGCATATTCACCGGGCCACCATTCCGCCCGCTACTACCCACAAAGAAACGCCACGTGTTGAAGACGGATCAGAGAAGAACCATGCAACGCAAGCAGAACCCATTCCGGTCACATACCCCGATTTTGAAGGGGTCAGACATCGGATAGGGATTACAGCGGACCGGCTTCTGGTCAACGGCATCGAACTACTCGATCTGAACGGCCGTCTTCAGGCCGATGACAATCGGGTTCAATTCGATCTCACCCGGGCCCGGGTGATGGACGGTGACCTGGACATGAAGGCAACCATCAAGCCTGACGGACAGGGCATCCGGTTCACCGTTTCGGGAAATGGAAAACAGATCAAGCCCAAAGACACCCTGAAGTGGCGCCTTCCGCTGGAAGGGGGTATTGCGGACTTTCGGTTTACGCTCAGCGGAAGTGGCAATCGTACGGACCAGATCCGCGATGGTCTGACTGGATCTGTGGACTATTCTCTTTCCGAAACCAGACTTCGGGACACGCCGGTTCTCCGGCAGCTATCCGAAATCCTCAACACGGAGCTGGCCGGACAACGGGTAAAGGAAATCAAGAGCACCTTTTCGGTTGAAGACGGATGGATTTATACAGGGGATCCGGTCCTGAGAACCGAACCCCTTTCCATTCAGGCAACCGGCCGCTTTTCATTGGCCGGCAATCTGGACCTCAAACCGAAAATCAACCTGACTGCGGAAACAAGCGAGCGTCTGCCCGGCACGCTGAAGAAACTGACCGGAAGCGGACCGGTGGAAATCCCGTTCACCGTGACGGGAACCTGGAGCAAACCCAGCGTGAAACCGGATACCGGGGGTATTGTCAAAGACGCCGCCGATCAGCTGAAGAAGAAACTCCTGAAGAAGCTGTTCAAGTAGTCGCCATAACCGGACGCAAAAAAATAGCCCGGGTGGGGTAACCCGGGCGATGATGCGTTGAACAACGAAAAAGGGGGGTAAGAAATCGTTTTCACGCAATCCTGTTATACCCAATATATGGTCAGTGCCAATTGATGTCAAGAAGTTTTTTACAAAAAAGTAAGGTTTTTTGTCCGGCAAAACATACCGCATAGATAGAAAAGAAGTTATCCGGTGTTCCCGGCGGCACTTATTCTTCAGAATCAACCTCGATCCGGTCCCGGCCGTTTTCTTTTGCCCTGTACAATGCACGATCCGCACGGGATACCAGATCCTTTGCCGTGGCACTCTGATCTCCGGCCAGCCGGGTGATGCCTGCACTCAGGGTGATGTTCAGCGCTACGCCCCCCGCCAGCACCGGGTCTCTGGATACCAGTTCCCGAAGGCGCTTCACAACCAGAACCGCCCCTTCAAGCGGTGTTGCCGGAAGGACCAGAAGAAATTCCTCTCCACCAAACCGGCCGAAATAATCCTCCGGTCGCAGTGACTGGAGCACCCGCTGGGAAATGGTCCGCAGCACCAGATCTCCCACGGCATGTCCGTGGTTGTCATTGACGGACTTGAAGTGGTCCAGGTCAAGAAAGACAACAGAAAGGGGATCGCCATGTCGTTGTGCCCGCTTCAACTCCCGTTCCAGCACTTCCATAATGAAAGCCCGGTTGAAAATACCGGTCAACGGGTCGGTAATGGAACTGACGTAATATTCCTGTGATTTCTCTTCCAGAATCCGGTTGAGCGTTTCCAGCTTTTCTTTCTGTGCGGAAATCTGCTGGTTTTTCTGCTGGAGTTGCCGATTCATCCGCATGCGCATCCGACTTTGCAGGTAGACCCCCAACCCAACCAGAAGCAAAAGAAAGGCAGCCAGAATGGTGACCATCAGGAGATTTTTCCGATTCTCCGATTCACGTTCCAGCACCCGAATCTGTTCTTTCTGCTGGTGGAGCCGCTCCCGCGCAATCATCTCGGCCACTTTGCGGGATGTCTCCTCCCCACGCAGTGATTCATCCAGATCCTCGTACTGGACGCGGTAGTCATAAGCCTGGCGATAATTGCCCATCTCCCTGGAAATATCGGACAGATCACGCAACACGCTTCGAACATCCTTCTGCGCACCCACTTCTCTGGCTACTTCAAGTGAACGCTGCGCATAACCCATGGCGCGTTCATATTCACCCTGTTCCCGGTACACATCACCAATGTCCCTGAGTGAGACCGCAATTTCCGCCTTCTCACCCAGTTGTTCTTTGATATTCAGCGCGTCCACATAATAACGCAGTGCCTTGTCCAGATCTCCCTTCGCGCTGTATACGTTTCCGATATTGTTTAACGAAATGGCCTCACCCAGCCGGTCTCCGGTTTCCCGTCGGATTTCCAACGCTTGTTCGTGGTATTGGAGCGAAGTGTCGAGATCATTGAGATAGCTGTAATAGAGAATTCCCAGGTTGTTCAGCGGGTCACTCATGCCCCGTTTATCCCCCAGCTCCTTGAACAGTTTCAACGATTGCTGATACCCTTCCAGGGCCGCATCGAATTCCTTCAGTTCATCATGGATAACCGCAATCGCGTTGGCCGCCATCGCAATCCCGGGCTTGTGTTTCTGGGCCTCCCAGATCCGTCTGGCTTCCAGGTATTTGTCCATTGCGTGCTCATAATCGCCCATGTAGTAATAACAGGCACCTGCATTGAACAATGACTGCGCCCGGATGATCGGCCGATCCGTTTTTGCAAAGAGATCGGCGGCCTGCTGAAAGTACGTCAACGCTTTCCGGTAATCAGACTGGTAGCGGTATGCCACCCCCAGGTTGTTGAGCAGAGAGGGAAACAGGTCGTCCAGCTGGTTGCGCACCGCGAGATCGTGAGCCCGTTCAAAATAGTCCCCCGCTCTCCTGAAGTCGTTTTCATACACATAGGCCACGCCGATGGTTCGATACGCCACTGTTTCCTGACGGACGTCCCCCCGTCGAGCGGCTTCCTGCACGATGGCGAGGGCCAGTTCTCTGGCTGCGTCCAGGTCGGTGTCCAGCAGAGCCACGGCTTCCCGGTTCTTTTCTTTCAGATTGTCCCCTGCGCCAAGCCCGGCCGTTTCTGCCTGAACACACACGACTCCCAGCAGAAGGATGATCGCAACAACGATGACGGACAGCCGGTGGGAGATCGGTTTTTCGGATAAACGGTTCACAAAACCCTCCGAATCACATTCCCGGCGGACTAACCGCACAAGACATTGCCCCCGTTCACGTTAAAAATCTCACCGGTAACGGCCGCCGCCAGTTCGGAAGCCAGAAAGATGATGGGCCACGCAATCTCCTCCGCCGTGGGGATCCGTCCCAGCGGGATACCCGCAGCCACCGTTTCACGTCCGTTGTCTGCAAACACACCGGTATTCATCTCTGTGTCCACCCATCCGGGTGCAACACAGTTGGTGATAATTCCCTTCGGGGCCAATTCGGACGAGAGCGACTTGGTGTATGAGATGATCGCTCCCTTGGTAGCGGCATAGTGGGCATGCTCCGCTTCTCCCCGCTGGCCGGCGGTTGAAGCCACATGCACAATCCGCCCCTTTGTCCCGTCTTTCAGCCATCGTGCAATTACATGGTCAGTCAACAGATAGACAGAGCGCAGGTTGTTTCGAATCATGTGGTCCCAGACTTCCACCTGAAGACTGCCGGCTTTCAGGTAATTCCAGATGCCGGCATTGTTGATCAGGATATCGACGCCGCCCATCTTCTGATAGGCAGTCGCGACCAGCTCTTCAACCGTCAGCTCATCTCCCAGATCGCCTGCGAACGTATGAATCCCGGGAAAATCCGCCTCCAGTCTATCGGCCGCTTCCCTGTTGCTGGCATAGGAAGCCATGACGTCGGCTCCATTCTCGTGCAGAATCCGACAGACTTCCCGTCCGATTCCGCGCGTTCCGCCTGTCACAATGGCGCGTTTCCCTTTCAATTTGAACATGAATTTTATCCTCCATTGATGCTGGTGATCTTCAGTTTACCAGATAATGTCGTCCAGAATCGAGGAAGCGCAACCGGTTGACTAACTTCGAACGGCCGGAAAACGGGATTTCCATTCCGATATGCGCGTCTTCAGTTCGTCCAAACCGCTTCCGGACAGAGCCGATACCGCAATCGACCCGGGATACAGGTTGAGAAAACGCTGCACGGTCCGAGGCTCCACCGCATCCGACTTGTTGAATACCAGCAGCAAGGGGCGATCGTCCAGTTCCATCTCCTGCAGTGTCTGCTGTACCACATCAATCTGCTCCTGCATGTCCGCGGCGGTCAGATCGGCAACATGAATCAACACAGAAGCTGCATCCGCAACCCCGAAGGTGGACCGGAAACTGGCAACCAGCAGATGAGGCAGGTTGCGGATGAATCCCACCGTATCCGAAAGAACGGTCCAGTCATCCGGTGCCAGGAACCACTTCCGGCTGGTGGTGTCCAGTGTCACGAAAAGCCGGTTGCCCGAGCGGACCTGTTCCCGAGTCAACCGGTTCAGCAGGGTGGACTTGCCCGCATTGGTATACCCGACCAACGCCACGCTGAACGACTCCCGCCGCTTCTTCAGCGTCAATTCGCGCTGTTTTTCGATCTTTCTCAACTCCCGCTTCAGGGTGGCGATTCGCTTGTCCAGCGTCCGCCGGTCCAGTTCGATACGTTTTTCCCCTTTACCGCCCCGCACCCCGATGGCCCCGACCTGTTGGGCCAGTTGGTCATCGGTGCGCCGCAACCCGGTTCTCCGGTATCGCAACTGCGCCAGCTCAACCTGAACGCGCGCCTCTTTGGTTCTTGCATGGCGGTCAAAAATCTCCAGAATCACCTGGGTGCGGTCCATCACCGGGACGCCCGCAATTTCCTCCAGGTTCCGTGCCTGTGCCGGGGAAAGGTTGGCCTCCGCCACCAGCAGGTCCGGCTGGAACCGGTCAATCTCTGAACGGATGAAACCGGGCCCGAAGTATGTTCCTGCGCGGGGCTGTCCCATCCGCTGAACGGCCATTCCCTCCGCCGTCACACCCAGTGTGTCGAGCAATCGGACCAGTTCATCGAGATGATCTTCCAGCGTGGCAGGATCGGTATCCGGAAACCGGGCGCCCGCAACCAGTGCCCGTTGCCTCATGAACGCCGTCTTCCCAGCCACCACAACAGCAGCGCGCCACCCAGGAACAGGTACCGCATATATGGCGCAACGATCTGAAAAACAGTTGATCCGCCCATCTGAGGAACCTCCGCCTCCAGTACACCGGGTGTTTCAACGGGAATGTCCGCCACAATGCGGCCCCGGTCATCCACAATCACGGAGTATCCCGTATTGGCGGCCCGGACCAGCCATCGCCGGTTCGCAATCGTCTTGATCCGAACCTGGCTGAAATGAAGCCAGGTGGCATGAAGACCGTTGAACCATTCATCATCAGTCGGATTGATCAGCATGTGACTCCCGCCGGACAATGCCGCCACATATTCCTCATAAATCCCTTCCAGACAGATGGGTGTACCCAGCTTCATATCCGCTGTGGACATGGAACGGGCTCCGGGTCCGGGAGAGAAATTTGCGAAATTTGCAGCGTAAATGGGCAGCTTCCGAAAGAGATTGTAAAACGGGAAGCGCTCCCCGAACAGGATCAGCCGGTGTTTGTCATACTGTTCCAGCCCCCCGTTTTCGGTGAGCAGGAATTCGGAATTGGTCAAGCGGTTGTTCCGGTATACCACCGCGTTAAACAGAATGGCCCGCGCGTCCAGTACCGAACGGATTTCCGACATGACATCAAAGAAATCCTCCCGCCCCGAAATGGAGTCCGGCACAGCCGACTCCGGCAGAATTACGAGAGCGTCCGTACAACGACCTTTTGCTTCCCGGACAGTCCCGAAGAACCGGTTCCGTTTGACATCTTCGCTGTCCAGGTCCCGTACACAGGGTTGGAGAACCACGCATTTGACGGTATCTGTTTTCCGCTGTGTCCACTGAACCATTCCTCCGATACCGGTGACCACGAAAACACCTGCCAGAACAGCAATCCGGACCAGGTTCCGACGAGAACGTTCCCGCCGGAAATCCAGTAACAATATCCCTGCCAGTACCATCATGGCATCCAGTCCCCATTCGCCCCATATGCTCGCGCTCTGCACCAGAAAGGGATTCACCGATATGGCGGAAGCCAGGGTATACGGAAACACGAGGGGAAACAGACGGATCAGCAGCGGCAACGCCAGGACCGGCAGAAACCGGTGACGACTTTCCATGCTCCGGTAGAACACAAACCAGATAATGAACGGCGCCATCTGATAAATGGCCAGCGGTATGAAGAGGAGTATGCACAGCCAGATGCTCATCCGGCCATAAATGTGCATGGTATGAATGGTCCAATAAAAGTTTGCCGTGAAGATCAGGACACCCCAGATCAGACCCCACAGGACCCGTCGCTGCCAGCTCAACTCCCGGCGGGCTGCCGCAATCGCGGGCACCAGAAAAAGCAGACCCGGTAATCCGAACAACCACGGGACAAACGAAGCCGCAAGCAGCACAGCGGAAATCGCCAGCAGCACGAACGTCATCATTCGATCTCCATCACATGGAGCAGGTTTGTGGTCCCTCTTCTGGCAAACGGCAACCCCATCGTCACCACAACACGATCCCCTTTGCGTACACGTCCTTCTGAACGAAGGTTATCGGCAACCAGTTGAAACAGCCGGTCCGTGCTGCCCTCCGGATCGGCCAGCATGGGCGTAACGCCCCGATAGGCGGTCAACTGTCGTGCGACCCGTTCATGAGGCGTAATGCCGAATATCGGGACGCCCGGACGTTGCTTGGATATCAGCAGGGCCGTAAAACCGGATTCGGTGAACGCCGCAATGCAACGGGCACTGACCATGGCGGCAATCATGGAAGCCGACGCCGCTATCGCCCGGTCGGTTGCATGTTCCCCGTCCCGCATCTCCGTGTGTTTCAGTTCCAGCGGACGAACCAGTTGTTCAGCCTCCTTTGCCACCGACGCCATGGTCGCTACCGTTTCCACCGGGAAATCGCCCACCGCCGTCTCACCGGACAGCATGGTCGCGTCGGTACCATCCAGAATCGCATTTGCCACATCCGAAACTTCCGCCCGCGTCGGGGTGGGCGCTTTTACCATAGAATCCAGCATCTGGGTGGCCGTAATGGCAAATCGCCCGGCTTCCGACGCCAGTTGCAGGATCCGCTTCTGCCAGCCCGGTACCTGCTGCAACGGAATCTCCATGCCCAGATCGCCCCGGGCCACCATCACGCCATCCGATTCACGAATGATCGACGCGATATGGGACAATGCTTCCGGTCGCTCAATCTTTGCGATAATACGGACATCGGATTCACCGATTCGTCGGCGAAGCTCACGAATATCGTCCGGGTGACGAACAAAAGACAATGCCACGAAGTCCACACCGATACGCAACGCCGCATCCAGATCGGCTGCGTCTTTTTTCGTGAAAGATGGAATGGACAATTCAACCCCGGGCAGATTGACGCCCTTATGGGGCTTCAGTTCCCCGCCGTGAACGACCCGACACCGGACCGCATCCGATACTTTCTCCGTTACCTCCAGTCGAATGGTGCCATCATCTATCAGAACGGGGTCGCCAATCTTGACATCACCCACAAAACCCGAATAGTCGACGGAAATTCTGCGTTCATCTCCCGGAGCCGGGTTCTGGTCAATCCAGATCGTGGTGCCGTCCGTCAACTCGATCCCGGGACGGGTCAGATCTCTCACGCGGATCTTCGGGCCCTGCAGGTCGGCCATCAATCCCACTGGAACACCTGTCCGGCGGGAGGCCTCACGGACAAAATCCGCATACTCCGCCATCTGCTCGTGGGTTCCATGGGAACAGTTGAGACGGGCCATACTCATCCCTGCCTCAATCATCGCGGACATGACCTCTGCGTCAGCACAGGCCGGACCGATGGTGCACACAATCTTCGTAGCCGGTTTGATCAATTTGATTCTCCAAATACAAAAGCAGGAAAGCGTTCCACCAGCGTTCCTTCTTCCCGCCAGGCATGCTCGGGAAGCCCCGCTTTCCGGCAGGTTTGATTCAGGAACGTTTCAAGATCCCATCCATAATCGGTCGCAACCTGAGGAAGCAGTAGGCCCTTGCGAATTCCTTTTGTAACGATCAACCCATCGCGCCCGATCACAATCTCTTCCGTATCCGTCACGGCAACCGGTGGAAAGAGCAGGCTGATTTCCAGTTCCACATCCGGCCATTCTGCAACTGTAAGCGGCGGGAACCGGGGGTCCTGAAAAGCAGCGGCCACCGCACACATTCTGATCTGCTCCTTCAACGGTGCGACAGGCTGGATGTAGCCGATACAGCCCCGCAATGCATCATGTACATGGAGGGTAACAAACGATCCGAATTCCTCCGTATCGAAGAAAGCATCATCCGTATCCACGGAATCCCCGGATTCCCGGATACCGAGACGCCGCTCAATGGTCTGTCTGACCAGCGTCAACAGAAGTTGCTGCTGCTCGGCAGATACCTGTCCGGTCATACATGCCTCCCCATGCCAATTGTGTCCGCAGGTGAGATCATCATGTGATCACAACCAGCATAAACCACTTATGCACAACCCGCAAGAATTGGGGTGTCACGCCGGGCACCCATGCAATTCTGGCACAACCGGGATGCCAAAGCGGCATGAATGGGCCACCAATTCCCGGAATCAGGGTGCTTTACCGGCTTCCGTAGCTGGCATGACTCTGGCATTCAAGAACTATGTGAACCGCTGATTCGTCGATCATCCCCCCTCGATGATCTGAAATGAATCAGACTGGTGCTGAGGACCATGACCTCCTTAACCCTCACACCCCATCATGCTGACACCGGCCCGCCCCCCCAGCGGGCCGGTCGTCGTTGTAACGAATCGCTCTTTTGAACATCCCATTACCAGAAGCTTCATGAACCGAAACCTCCATAACCCCATATTCGGGAAGGAGCCCCGCTCCTTCCTTTCTTTTTGACGCAGCTTCCTGCGGGACTCGGTTCGATACCCGTCCGGACTACGGTCCCGCAAATTGAGCCGCTGACACTTGCACTTTTGTGCCCGACTGCCGATAATGTGAAGGCCCTCAGGAGGACGATACATGAAGATTACCCTTGAATTTCCGGGTTTTCTCCAATTGAACGGCATAAGCAGCGGCGACACGGTAACCGCACCGCAGGCCGCCCCCATCCAGACACTGCTCCGGGAACTCGGGATGCGACCCGAACACCGGCAGCATGTCATTCCGGTGGTCAACGGGGTGGAAGTCCGCCTGTCACACCAGTTGACCGACGGTGATCACGTCTTTCTGTACATCCCTGTCGGAGGTGGCTGATGAAAGACATCCACGTGCGGCTGAACGGTACCGTGCACCGGGTCCCGGAAGGCATGCCGTTGATTGACCTGCTGATCCAACAGGGCGAAGACAGCGCGCCGATCGTCATTCGAAACGGTCATCCGGTCCACCTTCCTGAAGAAGAAGAGACCTTTCTGTCCCACAATGACCGCATCACCACAGTCGGGTTTGATATACCGGAAAGCCCGGAGGTCTTTTACGACCTGCTGACAGCGCGGCACTCTCCGGAACTGCCGGAAAAGTTCCAGTCCGCCACCGTCGGCGTGGCCGGTTGCGGTGGACTCGGCTCCCATGTGGCTGTGGCCCTGGCCAGAAGTGGAGTCGGTTCGCTGGTACTGGCCGATTATGACCGCGTCGATCCCACAAACCTGAACCGCCAGCACTATGAGCGATGTGACATCGGACGGTTCAAGGTCGTCGCACTGAAAGATAACATTCATCGCTTCAATCCGTTTGTGAGCATCCGGTGTTACCGGGACAGACTGGAACCGGACAATCTTGCGCGCATCTTTGAAGATTGCGACGTGGTCGTGGAGGCATTTGACACGGTGGCGTCCAAACAGATGATTGTGCAGGCTTTCAGCAGTCCCGCCTTTGAACGGTGTCATCTGGTCACGGCATCCGGACTGGCCGGTATCTATCCCGCCAATGACATTCGAACGAGACAGCTTTCCCGAAACATCGTCCTGTGCGGCGACCTGGTCTCTGCGGCAGGCCCGGGAAACGGACTCATGGCCCCACGGGTCATGGTTACAGCCGGTCATCAGGCCAACGCGGTCCTCCGCATCCTTGCCGGGCTTGACCGCGCCTGACAGGCGGGCCATTCCTGCGTCCAGTACCGCCAAACTGGCACTCCTGCTCTATACAGATTTTGTCATGTTATGTATTATCTTTATTTTACGATAATTCAAGAAACTGGCACGTGGTTTGCATTATATAAAAAGCGTGTCGAACGGGGTTCCCCGAACCACTGGACGGCCCCCAGTTCCGGAAGGCGGGGGACACCCGATGAAAGACACCTGGTTCCGACCAATGACGTTTAGACCTCCGTCACCTCTCCAACGGGACCCAATGACCAGGACCTCGGTAGACCTCCCCGAGGTCCTGTTTTTGTGTGTTCAGAACCGATACGTGATTCCGGCGATCAATGCCGTATCGTTCTTCTTGATATCCGGTGAAGGCGGACGGCTTTCGTAATTGTCTGTAAAGGAGACCTTCAGGCCCCATCGGGTGTTGATCGAAACGGCCAGGCTCATTTCAAACTCCACGAAGTAGCGCTCCATTTCCGAAATATCCGCACTGAATCGAAGCGACTGGCTGAAATCTGCCGTATCCGTAATTTTCCACTTGAACGTATTTCCGAGGGTAACGGCCGTATAGGACTCGGTCTCGCCGCTGTCCCGGTAGGCGGTAAACACACCGGTCAGGCCCAGGGTCAGATCCAGTGACTTTGCGTTTCGCTCAAGTACGGTCCAACCGGCCCCGACACCGGGTGTCACACGGTAGTCAAAATCCTTGAACTGGTCCCGCAGGTACCCGGTCTGCACGTAACCGAAAAACCGCTTGCGGGGATGCCACTCCAATCGGGTTTCCAGAGATGTCCGGTCCGCCGTGGTTTCACCGTCCGAGTCACTCCACAGATAGCTTCCCTTGTTGAGCCACTTGTATCGTTCCGAAAGTTGTCTGTCCGCTGTAAACGTGAAACTGACGGAAGCCGTATCCGAATTCCCACCGGTTGAGGACAACCCGAAAGAGGCATCTCCCTTGAATCCATTGTCAGAAGAAAACCCACTTACCATGAACGCCAGCACCATACCGGCTGTCAAAATGGTTCGTTTCATACCACCGCTCTCCTTTCATGAAAGGCGCCAATCAGCACCTCGCTTGTCGGATTTAGGTGAATCATATACCATATAGATCAGTTTTCAAAACAACCGGTATCGAAAGGAGTCTGAAACATGGATAAAATTCTGAACTATAAAGATGAATTGATCGGTCTGGCCAGGAAGTACGGCCCGGACCTGATAATGGCAATTGTTACACTGATTGTGGGATTCTGGCTGGTCCGCATTGTCGTCGGTATTCTGGACAAGGCCCTGACCAAAAGCAAGGCGGAGGAAAGTCTGCGCTCCTTCCTCAACAGTCTGACCCGAATTGTACTGCGCATTATCGTTCTGATCATCGTAGCGGGCATTCTGGGCATTGAGACCAACTCACTGGTTGCGGTAATCGGTGCCGCCGGTATTGCGATCGGCCTGGCTTTGAAAGGGAACCTGTCCAACCTGGCGGGCGGTGTCATGATCCTGTTCGTCAAACCCTTCAAAGTCGGCGACTGGATCGAGGCCCAGGGCTACGTGGGACACGTGGTCCAGATCCAGGTGTTTCACACCATTCTCAACACACCGGACAACCGCCGCGTCTACATTCCCAACGGCCCCCTGTCCGAAGGGACCCTGGTCAACATCACCGCGGAAGAAACCCGCCGCATCGACCTCACCTTCGGTATTTCCTATGACGACGATATGAACAAAGCCGCGTCTCTGATTCGTTCCGTCGTAGAAGCGGACAGCCGTATCCTGACCGAACCGGCACCCCTGATCGCGGTGGGCGAACTGGCGGACAGCTCGGTCAACTTCACCGTTCGGGTATGGTGTCAGACACCGGAATACTGGAACATTTACTGGGATATTCACCAGAAGGTCAAAGAGGCCTTTGATGCCAACGACATTACGATTCCGTTCCCGCAACGGGATGTTCACATGTTCGAGGAGAAATAATCCGCCGGCAGGATCACAACCGACAGGCACGTTTGAGGAGAACCGGGCTCACTTCGAGTCCGGTTCCTTTTTCTGATCCGGATACAGCTCCGGATACAACTGCTTCTTGCAATCCGGACAAAGACCGTGGCTGAACTCCACGTCCGCATGTTCACGGACATACACCGTCACATCCTGCCAGAACCCTTCGTCGTTGCGGATCTTTCTGCAGCTGGCACAGATCGGGATCAAACCCTGCAGTCGCTTGACCCGGTCCAGTGCTTCCTCCAACCGCTTGACCAACCGATATCTTTCCAGCGCATTCCGGACCGACCGGTGCAGATTATGTTCATTGACATACCGTTTGGGGATATATTCCTGGGCACCGAGTCCGATCGCATCATACGCGACCTCTGAATCATCTACTCCGGTCAGCACCACAATCGGCACGGACATGTGATGTTTCAACAGCGTCTCCAGCGCTTCCAATCCGTTCGCATCCGGAAGACCCAGGTCCATCAGGATCAAATCAATCGACTGATTCCGCAGCTTTTCAATCGCCCCGTCCAGACGAGCTGCAACCACCAGTTCAACCGAGGCGAATGGATAGGTATTCATATATTCCCGCACCAGCCGTACATCTCCCTCATTGTCTTCAACAAGCAGAATCCGCAGTGGTGGACATTCGGACTGATCTGCCCGATCCGGCGATTGATGATTGGGGTATGGGTTGTTGCTGACTGTCATCGGACGTCCCTCCGTCTCCAAAACAAGCTGCTTCATGCAACAGGACACCAACTGACGCAATCGTTTACTGAGATAATCAGGATACCAAATTTCCCGGCGGTCTTCAAACTCACCGGACAGGTTCAGACATACAGAAAATGGTGCGCCTTGCAGGACTCGAACCTGCGACACCAGGATTAGGAATCCTGT
>DAINNF010000001.1:0-72816 GCA_036736005.1 Acidobacteriota bacterium | reverse complement strand
TCCAGGTTAAGCTTGCGGCAGAACGTAATGGATTTATGAACGTCTTCCACCGCCAAGCCCTGAGGTGTGGTCACCAGGATGCCTCTTGCATCCGGAATCATCTGCAGCACGGAAAGCGGTTCGTCACCGGTTCCCGGCGGACAGTCCACGATCAGATAGTCCAGCTCGCCCCATTCCACGTCGGCGACAAACTGCTGAATGACACCGATTTTCATCGGTCCACGCCAGATGAGCGCGTCCTTGTCCGAAGGCAGCAGCAGGCCGATGGACATCATGTCCAGGCATTCGGTCACCGGAACCGGTTTCATGGTTTCGTCCTGCGTGATGGCCGGACGTTTATCTTTGACCCCGAACATCCGGGGCTGGCTGGGACCATGAATATCCACGTCCAGCAAACCGACTTTGTATCCTTCGGTGGAGAGCTTGACCGCGATGGACGCCGCCACCGTGCTCTTTCCCACACCGCCTTTCCCGGACAACACCACGATTTTATGCCGGATCGTTCCCAGCCGCTGCTTGACCTGCAGGTCTCTCAGTTCCTGGTCTGCGTTCCGGTCCATACCGCACGAACTTGAATGGTCTTTGTCTGCCATCAGGCTATTCCTCCAACTGTTGCCTCATATTTTTGCTTTGACTGCCTGCATCAGGCGGGCGTGAATGGAGCGGACGGACCGGCTCACCGCGCCGTCCGGGTCATGTTCCACAACCGTCTGTTGCTGATTCATCGCATGGATCACCGTGTGGGCGTCGTAGGGGATCTTTCCCAGAATTGGAACATTCCGGTCCCGGCCCACACGTTCAATATTCTGCCCCAATTGATCGTTCAAATCAAACTTGTTGATCACAATTCCACCGGGAATCCTGAAATGTTCGAGAAGTGAGAGCACCCGTTCCATGTCGTGGAGCCCGGAAACGGTGGGTTCGGTTACCACCACAACAAAATCGGCACCGGTAATGGACGCCACCACCGGGCATCCGAGACCAGGCGAGCCGTCCGACAGAATCCAGTCACTGCCGCTTTCCGTCGCACGCTTCCGTGCATCGTTCCGGACACGGGTAACCAGTTTACCGGAGTTTTCCGATCCGGGCTTGAGGCGGGCATGGTACAGCGGTCCCAACCGGGTGTCCGAATGGAACATGGTCCCGTTGATCACCGGTTCGAAGGAAATGGCATCCTCCGGACAGAAATGAAAGCATGCCCCGCATCCTTCGCAGCCAAAGGGATCCACCTCGAACGTCGTGGAAATGGCACCATATTCACAGACCTCCCTGCAGATACCGCAGCGGGTGCATTTGTCGGGCAGAATGGCCGCCAGGTTGCCCCCGGAAAAGGGTTCGGTGTGACGCGTATCCGGATCCAGCACCAGGAACATGTCCGCCGCATCCACATCACAATCCGCCATGATCTTGTTTTCCAGAAGCGAAGCGAGACCCAGCACCAGCGTGGTTTTGCCTGTTCCTCCTTTGCCGCTGATAATCACCAGTTCCTTCATGCGCCCACCTCCGTGACCGCAGCGTCCAGCAGGGAAACAAACCGATACCGGTAGGCCGGAATTTCGTTCAACAACAACTTTCCATGGGAATAGCAGGTGGCAATATCCCGGTCCAGCGGCAACGTCATCCACAACGGCAGGTTGTGCTGGTCGCAATAGTCCCGGATCATGGAATTGCCCTCCATGGAACGGTTTTCCACAATACCGAATGGAACCCGAAGGCTGTTCATCATCTCTACAGCCAGCTTCAGATCATTGAGCCCGAACCGGGTAGGTTCGGTCACCAGGATGGCCACATCGCATTCCCGGACCGTTTCCACCACCGAACATGAGGTGCCGGGAGGTGCATCGAGAATCACCGTTCCGGAACCGGATGCCGCATTTTTCACGTGTCCGATCAAGGGAGACACCAGTTCAACGCCTACCGCCAGTTCCCCCTCCAGCACAACCGCCTTTCCCCTTGAACCACGACGGAACGTACCGATCCGCTTGTCCCGACTGGAAATGGCGCTTTCCGGACAGATCCGCATGCACAGACCACAGGCATGACACATCTCTTCGAACACGTAGGTCTTGTTTTTTACCGTAATCAGCGCGTTGAACTGACATTTTTCCGCACACAACCGGCAACCGACGCACTTGTCGTTGTCAATGAGCGGCACCGATATGGAAACCGGCTGCTCATCATTCCATTCCGGTTTGAGGAACAGTGCACTGTTGGGTTCCTCCACATCACAATCCACCAGCGTCACCGGATGCCCCATCTCAGTCGCCACCATCGCCAGGTTGGTGGCAATCAGCGTTTTTCCGGTTCCCCCTTTTCCCGACGCAACCACTATTCTCACAATCCGCTCCCGTCTACATTATCTGTACTGCCTGAAAACAATCGGGCGCAACAGCAGTTGCGCCCTGACCCATGCCACCGGGCGTACCGGTTTATTCCCCGGTTTCCAGTTCGGCCAGTCTTTTGCGAACAGCCGTCAACTCCTGTTCCAGCGCCTTGACTTCGTTTTCCATCATCTGACGCTCCGTCTCGGGATCAGGCTGACGCCACCATCCCGGACCTGCCATGGGTGCGCGTCCCCAGCCCATCCGGCCAAAACCACGATGGGCACCGAATCCGCGTCCCCAGCCCCAGCCGCCACGTCCGCGTCCGCCCATCCAGGCACCCGGCATATCAGAACCGGCACAGAAACCCATACCTCTGCCTGTCATCGGTCCAAGACCTCCCGGTCCGGTGCGATCTCCAAACGGCATGTCAACCTCCTTCCAGGTGACACCTGGTATCGGACCATTCACGTTGCCGGTACTTCCGGCAACCGGTCCGTTTATCGATTTCGTCCTTTCCCTCTGCCTTTACCCGCACTGCGTCCGCTGCCCTGTCCCGGCTGTTCATCCGTGCAACGGCGACGCCCGCCCCGGCCCCGGTTCCCGCCCTTGAGACCCGGTCCTTCCTGGGCATCCCCGGGCTCATCGTAGCCCGAACAGATTCCCATCTGACGTCCTGTTTTCGGGCCCTTTCCTTCCGGCCCCTTATGATCACCATGCGGCATGCCGCACCTCCTCTCAAGCTCAGTCCTGATGGTCCCGGGCTGCTTCATCGATGGCCTGTCGGACCGTGTAATTCTCCGGGACAGTCACCATGCGGATCCCCGCCCGCTCCAGTACATTTGCCGCCTTTGGCCCGAAATGGCCGCTGACCACAACGTCTACCTGTTCGTCCGCTATGAACTGAGCAGTTTGGATTCCCGCCCCCTGGGCCAGGGCAATGTTGTCTGCGTTATCGGAATACCGGACGGATCCGGTCTTCGTGTCCGCAATGATGAACCCCCGCGCCCGGCCGAACCTCGGGTCAATGGTTTCCTGTTCCGTTGTTCCCAATGCACTGACTGCTATCTTCATGTTCTCTCACCTCAAGATCTGCCTTTCCGGCAGCGATGGCGCCCCGTCCCGGGCCTGCCCTGCATCGTTTCTGTTCCACAACGACCACACCGTCCGCGACTCACCATGGTCACGTTACCCCCCTCGATCACCAGCACCTTTCCATTGACAACAGCATCAGCCACAGCCTGTCGGGCCCGTTCCAGAATCCGGGAAAGCGTGGGGCGGGAGATATTCATCAACGAAGCCGCCTCATCCTGATCCATGCCTTCCAGGTCTGCCAGCCGGATCGCCTCAAACTCGTCCAATGCCAGTTCAACCACCTCGGCCCGGTTGATCGGGATACCAGCCGGCTTGAACACGGTACAGCCCGGTTCCATGCCCACAAATCGCGTTTTGGGCGGTCGTACCATTTCGCACCTCCACTATCAATGTAATGAACATATGTTCATAATGCAACCGGAAAGTTTTTATTTGATGATCGGCAGGAATATTTGCGGACCGGTTTCAGTTGTCAGGCGGTGATGGACGGCGGTTTATTATTCCAGGGTGTCGTAATAACCCTTTTGAATGCGGTGAAACAGCATGCCGAAGAACCGTTGCTGCCCGACCACAACGGACAGGTTGCCCGTCATTCCGATCTGCAGTCTGTCTTCCAACTGGCCGGGATCGGTAATGGTCACGGTAAACGGCACCAGTCCCTTTTCATCCGGCGTCAGACTCACGGACTGCACTTCACCGCGAAGCACTCCGTACTGGTAATGGGGAAAACTGTCCACTTTCAGCACCACCTGCTGGCCGACAGCCAGCCGACCCATCCGGCCGGCATCGATACTAGCTCTGGCATGCAACGAGGTCCCGTCCCCCAGAATCTTCAACAGCACGCTGCCCGTTTCCAGTCGACCGTCTCCGCTATAGAGATAGGAAATGGTCCCATCCACAGGGGCTTTCAGAAGCAGGGTGCCGTCCAGAATGTCGGCCTCCCGGTAATGATCCCGGATCGCCTGTCGGGCCTGTTCCACCCTGTATTGCAGTTCTTCCCGCTTTTTGCGGTATTCCTGCTCCAACCGTTCCCGATCGAGACGTGCTGATTGTTCGTCCAGTTCCAGTTGACGGATACGGCTGTTCAATCGGGCCGCTTCATTTTCATGTTCCTGACGGGCCAGAATTTTCCGTTCCCGAACCGCGTTGGCCTCCTGCTCCACTTCCGCCACCTGGGAAGGGGACACAAATCCCTGTTTCAACAATTCCCGGTTCTGTTTAATTTTCCGTTGCGCCTCGGATTCATCAAACGCAATGGATTCCATTCGGTCCGTATAACTGCGGTTTTCCGCTTCCAGACGACGTCGGGCTTCCGCGATGTCCCCGCGAATCCGGCTCAATTCCAGATCCTTTTCTCCGATCCGGGACTCCTGAATGCGGGATTCCTGTGCTTCAAACCGTTCCCAGGCTTCCCCGGCATCACGAAGGGTGGAGATTCGCGTCAGAATACCCGGCGAGGTAATCCGCATCAACGGTTCCCCTTTCGTCACCGGCTGTCCTACGGATACGGAAACCGACTCAACCGCCACGGCCTCGTCGAACTGGTATACCAGCTCCCGGACATCTCCCTTCAGTGTAAACCGGGTCTTGACATATTCCGGCACCCGGGCAACGAACCCGAGCACCGCCATTCCGAAAGCAATCAGCACACATACGTAAATCAGCGGACGAAGGGTATTCTCCCGCACATCATCCAGGGGAACATCATCCGTCAGATAGGGCTCGGTTTCCGGTACCAGTGGTTTCGTTTTCTCTTCGCTCATTTCAAACGTCCAGATAGTGTTTCAGGAACGTGGCATACAGTCCCTTTTTCCCGATCAGTTCCGCATGCGTGCCGGATTCCGCGATCTGTCCCTCATCCAGTACCACAATCCGCTCCATTCCCTTCACGGTATGGAGCCGATGGGCGATGATAATGACCGTCCGGTCTTTGAACCGCTCCCGTACGTTGGTGAAGATCCGTTCCTCGGCCTCCACATCCAGCACCGAACTGGCCTCATCCAGAACGATCACCTGAGGATCAGCCAGGAACAACCTCGCCAGCGCAATTTTCAACTGCTGCCCGCTGGACAGTCCCGCTCCGCCTTCACCTACCATGTGATGGATCCCCATGTACAACGACCGGATAAAGGGTTCCAGGTCGGCCAGTCGGATGGCTTCTTCCAATTGTTCATCGGTCGCTTCCGGTGCCGCGGCCAGAATGTTGCGCCGGATCGTGCCGTTGAACATATAGACCTGCTGCGGCAGCATCCAGACCGCCTTCCGAAGACTGCGTGGATGAATCTTCCGGACATCGGCACCACCCAGTTCCAGGACACCGTCGTATCCCGTGTACATGCCGGTCAGAAGTCTACCCATTGTGGTCTTGCCCGAACCGTTGCGACCCACAATCGCCAGCCGGGTTCCGTATGGGATGTCCAGATTGATGTCCCGTAAGGCCGGCACCCCGCCTTTTCCTCCATAGGAGAATGACAGGTTCTTGAACCGGATATCCGGTCGCAGCAGGTGGGTTTTCTGGGTAATCAGGTCGAACCGCTCCGGTTCCTGGATCAGCACGTCCTCCAGTCGGGCAAAGGTAACGGAAAGGCGGGCCCCGGTGAACCACAGGCCGGAAATATTCCGTACCGCACCTACGACGATTGAAAATATCGCAATAAACGCAATATACTGGCCGATGCTCAATTGCCGGTTGAACGCCAGCAATGCGCCCATACAGTAAACCGCAATCTGGCTCAGCACCTGCACCATGCGCAGCAGTACGCCCAGCTTCAGATGGGTTTTTTCCACGTCCAGTACGCGGTTCAAGGCCTTCTTGTAGAGGTTCTTCCATTCCCAGAATTTCCAGGTTTCGGCCCCCAGCAGTTTGACGGTTTCAATGCCCAGCAGCACGTCCAGAAATCCACCCATGGTTTTGACGTTTTCATGGAACACCTTCTGTTCCAGTTCCTTCAAACGCGGTGTCCATACTACGGTTACCAGAATGAGAACCAGAAGAAAGACCGTGGCCACCATCGCCAGCGGCCGGTTGTAAATATAGAGGATGAGAATGAAGTTGATGGCCAGAACCGAATCGATAAGCCCCTGTAGCACGGTGGATGAAAACAGCGCCCGTACCCGGAGATTTTCCTGGAACCGGTTGATGAAATCTTCCCGCCGATGACTGTCGAAATAAGCCATTTTCAGGTGCATGAGATGACGGAAGAATCGTCCGAAGAAATCCAGATCGAACCGGACCCGCAGTTGGGCCAGCATCAGATTTCGCACAAAGGACAGAATGGATTGGACCACGAACACCGCCAGCATGCCCAGCAGGATCGCCCACAGGAGTTGCCGGTTCTGATCCACCAGCACCTTGTCCACAATTGCCTGGGTGAAAAACGGGAACGCCAGTCCCAGCAGTTGCAATACCGCACTGGCAATCAAGATTTCCACCAGCACCTTGCGGAATGGACGGAGCAGATCCCGGAACAGCTGACCCCGCTGACGCTTTTCCTGTTTCCGGTACCGGGTCACCTGTTCCATGACGTCCGGATTCCGGAAGCTTTCCTCGGTAGGTTCCACGGTGAGGATGACACCGTTCCACCGGGAAAGGAAGGTTTTTTCATCCAGCTTGTCCCGCCCGAAAGACGGGTCCGCAATCCAGATACTGTCTTTCTCCACCCGGTAGACAACGACAAAGTGATTTCCTTCGTAGTGGGCGATAAAAGGTGTGGGGATCTTGCGCAGAACATCATATCGGGTTTTGTAGCCGTCACTGACAAACCCGAACTGTTCTGCCAACTCGGACAGGGTATACAACGATGTGCCCTGCCGTGTCACATGGCCCAGTTCCCGCAACGCAGCCTGCACATTGTACATGCCGTGATAACGGAAAATCATGGCGAGGCAAGTGGTTCCGCACTCACTGGCATCCCGCTGCTGGATGAACGGGAAGCGGCGCCGTTTCAGACGTTGGAACACGCATCCTCCCTTGCTTCTCAGCAATAGGAAATGTCGATTGATATCTGAATGATAGCATGCAGAAAACCATCACACAACGGGAAAGAACAACGGTGTGAGACAAAACACGTGCGACAAATCCGACTTCGTAACGTGAGCTGACCGGGCATCTCGCCGACCCTGTGCTACAATCGGTATCCAGGAGAAATCGACCATGTGGATTCAGAAGCTCAACGAATTGTTGAACGAAATTATCAAAGGTAAAGAAGAAGCGGTCCGGATGTCCATTGTCTGCCTGGTATCCGGCGGACACCTGCTGATTGAAGATGTTCCGGGTGTCGGCAAAACGACACTGGCGCTGGGACTGGCGCGGGCGACTGCCTGCTCATTCAACCGGATCCAATTTACATCCGACCTGTTGCCTACCGATATTCTGGGTGTGAATGTCTTCAACCCGGCCAATCGCCAGTTTGAATTCAAGACCGGCCCCGTGTTCGCCAACATCATCCTGGCCGACGAAATCAACCGGACCAACCCCAAAACCCAGTCCGCCATGCTGGAAGCCATGAACGAACACCGCGTCTCCATCGACAGGGAAACCCATGTTCTTCCTGATCCTTTCATGGTGATCGCCACACAGAATCCCATGGAATATCATGGCACCTTTCCATTACCGGAAAGCCAGTTGGACCGGTTCATGATGCATCTCCATATGGGCTATCCGCCGTTTGACCAGGAAAAGAAGGCACTGATGGAAATGCGACCGATTGAAGACCTGGAAAACCTGGATCCGGTGGTTACGGTCGATGAAATCCTGGTGGCCCGTCAGCGGGTCAATGCCATTCATGTTGATGAATCGCTGATTGAATATATCCTCCAACTTGTGCAGGCCACCCGCCGACATGATGAAATCCGGCTGGGAGTCAGCACCAGAGGTGCCCGCTTTGTGGTACAGGCTGCAAAAGGTCATGCATTTATTCAGAACCGCAGCTTCGTGGTCCCGGATGATGTCGCCGCCGTTGCTCCGCATGTGGTTGGACACCGGATCGTACTCAAACGGCACCAGGACTTGCGTGAGGCCCGCCAGGTGGTGGCCGATCTCCTCCGGCGGGTGCCAAGACCGGTCTGAATCATGACGGTCACCCGTGAAGGCAAGGGTCTGCTGCTGACCACCGTGCTGGTTGGACTTGCTGCACTCAATACCGGAAACAACCTCATTTATCTGCTGCTCGCTCTGATGATGGCATTGGGCATTTCCGGCTATCTGTCCGGCCTGAGAAATGTAAGCAGATTAAATGCGGAAGCTTTTGTCCCGGAACCGGTTTATGCCGGAACATCCGCATCCGTCAAGTTTCAGTTGAACAGCCATCGTCGAAAGCCCGCCTTTCTGATCCAGACGGAATTGGAACAGCCGCAGGCCCGGGCTCTGGTGGATCGCATCGATCCTGAATCCGTCGTTGAAACGGAAGCAACCGTCCGGTTTGAACGTCGGGGACGACACCGGGTAGACAATGGAACACTGTTCAGTTCATTTCCTTTCGGTTTCTTCCGATTCAGCCGACCCCTGTCCGGAGACCGGGAGTTTATCGTCTATCCGGAACTGGTCGATATCAGACGACTGCTGGACCGGTTCAGCCGGGCTTCCGGCAGCGGTCTTATTCCATCCCCGGCCGGGGACGACTTTACCGACCTGAGACCCTATCGCCCGGGAGACCGGTTCCGGGATATCCACTGGAAAGCAACTGCCAAGACAGGAGAAATGGTTGTGCGTGAATTTCGCGCAGGCATTACGGACCGCGTCACGCTGATCCTGGACGACACGCCGGGTGGTGATCCGAACGTATTCGAAAAGGCAGTCTCACTGACCGCTTCCCTTGCGGTTGCATTGTTTGAGCAGGGTTATATGGTCAGACTGCTGACCGGTCGGGAGCAGACCGCATACTGTACGGACCGGGACCGGCTGTGCTCGCTGATGGACGTACTGGCGCTGGTTCAGCAGGACGCCCCGCGTTCTCCTGTCTATCAGGAATCCGAAGGCAGCTTGAGCATCCTGATTCTGTCCCATGACGGAAGCAGAGGGACGGGAACCGAAACGGAGGTTTTGCATGCCGATTCGGTTTAGATGGACACTGTTCTTCATCGCCCTGTTCAGTCATGTGGCCCTGGCTGTAACCGGCCAGATGCCGCCCATGCCCTTCCTGCTGACACCCATCACCCTGATCGGATATGCCCGTCTGCTCATGGGCAAACCACCGGGAAAACGAAATCTGCTCAATATGGCGGCCGCCGCAACGCTGATCTATTTTCTTGCCGATATGACGGTCATATCGGGCGATCTCCTGATTGCCGTGGGAGGACTGACCCTCGCTTTCCATGCTATCAAGAGCTTTGACATTCACGACCCGGGAGACGGACTCCAGGTGTTTTTCATGGCGGTCATTCAACTGGTTGTCGCTTCCGAGCTGGAACAACCGGTCGTCTTCGCCGTAATTTTCCTTCTGTTCATCGGATCCAGTATTCTGTTTACCATGGCCGCGTACCAGGCGTCTCACACCCCCAGAATGCCGCGCGGCATGGCCATTCATGCAATGAAACTGACGGGGTTCGTGGTACCGCTGGTGATGGCCCTGTTCCTGTTTCTGCCCCGTACGGCCGGAGGACTGTTCGGCAACCGGGACCGTCGACAGGCCCGCTCCGGCTTTGATGAGACCGTCTCGATCGGCACTTTCGAAGAAGTCATCAGCGACAATTCAGTTGTCATGCGCATCACGCTCCCGGGGGGAGAGCGTTTTGAACCCTACTGGCGCGGAAAACCATTTGAAACATACACAAACAATTCCTGGGAAAATCACTGGAGACGGGGATTTCCTTATTTCAACCGGACCGGCACAGTGGACCTGATCCGCGATCATCCCAAGAAAGGGATTGAACAGCAGATTCTCCTGACACCACCCAAAAGCGGTATCATATTCGCGTTGAGAAACGTAATCTCCATTCAAGTGGACAGCCGCTTTGTCATTCAATATCCCAACGGCTCCATTGCCGTTTCCAAACGTCAGAAGAAACGGGTGCAATACCGGGTCTTCAGTTCAAACGAACGTCCACGGGTGAGAACCACCAGCCTGGAACTATACCTGCAAACGCCCCCCGGACTGGACAGACTCAAACAGCTGGCTGAACAAATTACCGCCGGGGCGCAGACCATCGATGAGAAATGCCGGTTGATTTCCAGCTGGCTGATCACAAACTGTTCCTATTCCCTCCAGGTACCGGCTACGCCTCCGGGTCAGCATCCCATCGAACATTTCCTGTTTGTCAGCCGCAGAGGTTACTGTGAATATTACGCGACCGCGATGGTTCTGATGCTGAGGTCCCTGGGCATTCCTGCACGCGTTGTCGCCGGCTACCATGGCGGCGATTACAACCCGCTCGGTGACTATTACGTGGTCCGGCAGGCCCATGCCCACACCTGGGTTGAAGCAGCTATCGGCTACCGATGGTACCGCTACGACCCCACACCACCGATACCACAGAGCCGACCCACACTGCTGTCCGCTTATCTGGATATGGTCGGCTTCGCCTGGGACCGGTACGTGGTCGGCTTTACACGGGACGACCGGGATTCGGTCTTTCAGAAAATCTCTCTCCCATTCAAACTGGGAAAGCCGGACAGTGAACTGCCGCGGTATGTGATTGCAGGGCTTGTCGCGGCAATTCTACTTTCTCTGGCTGCCCGGATGCTCTGGCGGGCAATCCGTCCGCCCTCCGCCAGGAGAGTCATCGGTCCGGCAGGAAGGATGGCACTCCGGCTGATGTCCAGACTGGACCCGTTCTCCGGTACCACCGAAACGGACAGCTGGCGTGTTGCGATTCGACACCTTCCTGCAGACGCTCAACTGCCGGTCAGATCGTTCTTCCAACTCTACGAACAGATCCGGTTCGGACCGGCTCCGGAAAATCCCGCCGCCTCCTTGAGGGACTTGCGTGTATCTTACCGATCAGCTGCACAGGCTGTCCGGAAAGCCCGCCGGGCCAGAAACGGGGCCTCATAGAACCCGCTTTGTGTTAGGATAAAGACAGAAATCGAACAAACCAATCCTGTGCGCAATGGGGCATCTTTATTATGAATCGTCTGGATAATCCGAATCTATTCTCCGGCGAAAAGCCATACGAATATCAACTTCCCACCTCTCCGTGTCCCGATGTCGGTACCGTACTGGTGACCGGTGCATCCGGTTATGTCGGTGGCCGGCTCATTCCGGCACTGCTCCAGCGTGGATACAGGGTGCGGGCCATGGTTCGTACGCCGTCTCCCCAACTGAAACAGCAGTGGCCCGGACTGGAAGTTGTGGAAGCGGATGCCATGGATCCGGATGGTCTCGACCCGGTACTGAGAAATATACATACCGCCTACTACCTGATTCACTCGCTGGCACTGGGGCCGGAGCATTTTGACGTCGCCGATATCAACGCGGCCGCCAATTTCCGTGATGCTGCCGCCAGGCAGGGAGTCCAGCGGATTATTTACCTCGGGGGGCTGGGAGATCTTTCCCCGGGACTGTCCGATCATCTCGCCAGTCGAATCAAGGTGGCGCTGACACTGGGCGCAGGTCCTGTTCCGGTCACCGCACTGCGAGCCGCTGTCATCATCGGATCCGGTTCCGCTTCATACGAAATCATCCACTCGCTGGTCAAGCGACTCCGCTTTCTGCCCGCACCCCGCTCAGCATGGAATCTATGCCAGCCAATCGCGATTCGGGACGTCATGAAATATCTGATCGGTGTGCTGGAGGCGCCTGAAACCACCGGGCACAGTTATGATATCGGGGGACCGGATATCATGACCTATCGGGAAATGATGATCGAACTGGGTCATCTGCTGAACCGCAGAATTCGCGTTTTCCGCTTCCCGGTTAAAGCCATCCCACCCTATGCATACATCGCAAGTCTCGTCACCCCCGTCCCCGCTCCCATTATCGCGGCCTTGATGGAAGGACTCCGTAATGATGTGACATGCCGGGACTTCGCCATCCATGACGCCGTGCCCATCAAGCCCATTCGATACCGGGAAGCACTGCTGCGGGCGATGGACCGGGAGGAGCAGGACGCGGTGCGGACGCGATGGTCCGATGCGTGGCCGCCGGTCCACGAACTGGCAATTCGCCTGAATGAAATGAGGAAGCGGCCACGATTCACCGCAAAATATGAATTGATCACGGAGAAATCCGCAGAACGGTTGTTTGAATCCGTATGTCGAGTTGGAGGAAAGGAAGGCTGGTTTCATACCAACTGGCTCTGGCGACTCCGCGGTTTCCTGGATCGAATGCTGGGTGGAGTTGGCGGTCAACGGGGACGGCGAAGTCACCGGTCATTGAAAACGGGTGACGTTATCGACTTCTGGCGCGTGGAGGAACTGGAAGAGAACGCACGCCTGCTGCTTCGGGCAGAGATGAAACTTCCGGGGCGTGCCTGGCTGGAATTCCGCATTTCGACACATGACGAAAACCGGAAATTGACAATCATGGCTTACTATCACACCCGGACCCTGTTCGGTCTCCTGTACTGGTACCTGCTGGTGCCATTTCACCGGATCGTTTTCCGGGATCTGATCCACGGCATCGCTGACCGTGCCTGAGGTATCGTTATGGAGGATCGAATGATGATCAGAAATCTGCCCGGAACCGAATTGACGCGCGGTGTTCAAGTTGACAGCGCTCGTGAAATTCGGTATCATTATCAAATAGCTAAACAACCGTAAACGGTTGATCTCCTTACACATAACACTCAAGGAGGATGCGTTATGGATTCCGCAAGGCGTAAATTCCTGAACGGACTGCTGGGCATTTTCAGCCTGGCGGGACTGGGTGCCCTGGTTTATCCGGTGGTCCGTTTTTTGAGCCCGGTGCCCCAAAAAGGCCAGGCGGTCAGTTCGGTCGTGGCCGGAGAGGTCGGACAGTTGCAACCCAACTCCGGTAAACTTTTCAAGTTCGGTACCAAGCCCGGTATTCTGGTCATGACTCCGTCTGGTGAATACCGGGCATTCAATGCCATCTGCACCCACCTCGGCTGCACCGTCCAGTACAGCGACAAAGACAGCCAGATCTGGTGTGCCTGCCACAATGGACACTACGACCTGAACGGCAACGTGGTATCCGGCCCCCCTCCCCGGGCGCTGGAGGAATTTGACGTTGCCGTAAAAGGCAAACAGATTGTCGTTTCGAGGAGGGTATGATGTGGGGCAAAGTTGTCAACTGGGTGGAAGACAGACTGGACCTGACAACGGTCCGTAAGCTCACCCTGGAAAAGACCGTTCCGAAACACAGATACACCGGTTTTCACCTGTTTGGCGGACTGGCTCTTTTCTTCTTCATCGTACAGATCATCACCGGCATCCTCCTGTTGCTGTATTATCGGCCGACCGCAAATGAGGCATACGAAAGTGTCAAATTTATCGTTACTGAAGTTCAATTCGGCTGGCTGATCCGGTCCATTCACTCCTGGTCCGCCAACCTGATGGTATTTGCCATTTTTCTGCACATGTTTGCGAAATATTTCCTGAAAGCATATCGGAAACCCAGAGAATTGACCTGGATCTCCGGTGTCATGTTGATGGGACTGGCTATGGCATTCGGGTTTACCGGATACCTGCTGCCATGGAACGAACTGGCCTTTTTCGCGACCCGTGTCGGAACCGAAACGGTAGGGGTCACGCCGCTGATCGGAAAATGGCTGCTGCAAATACTGCGGGGCGGTGAGGATGTCACCGGTGCGACACTGAACCGGTTCTTCGCTGTTCACGTTACCGTATTGCCCCTGATCACCATGGGTGTTCTCTCCATTCATCTGCTGCTGATCCAGGTACAGGGCATGAGCAAACCGCTGGGCGTCAAAATCAAAGGCGAAATTCCGTTCTTCCCGAACTTCATGCTCCGCGACCTGATGGTTTGGATGTGTGCATTGGCTCTCCTGGTTGGACTAGCCGTATATCTGCCCTGGGAACTGGGGAAGCAGGCGGACATGTTTGGAGCTGCACCGGCCTGGATCAAACCGGAATGGTATTTCCTGGTGCCCTACCAGCTGCTGAAATGGATGCCCTCTCATATCCTCGGTATCCCCGGTGACCTGGTGGGAATTGCACTGATCAATGTCGGCGGCCTCCTGGCTTTGCTGGTTCCGTTCCTGGACCGGAAGGCATCCAGGGAAGAAAAATCGCCACTGTTTACCTGGATCGGGGTTGCAGCGGCCATCATCGTGGTTGCCATCACCTGGTATGCCAAATTCCATTGATGGGGGGATGAAATGAAACTCATGCAAATCCTGATCGCCATTTGCTGCCTGGCGTTTCTCAATCCGGCAGCCGCCCAGAACAACTCCTGTGCTGACTGCCATGGGAAAATGAAAGGACGTCTCGGAACCCCGGTTGAACAGTGGAATACCAGCGTTCATCATGATGTGGGAATTGCCTGCGTAAACTGCCACGGAGGGAACGCCGAGGCGGTCAAAATGAACGCTGCCCACAGCCGTGCCAGGGGATGGATCGGCAAACCGTCACCCCTGCAGACGGTGCAGCTGTGTGGCAACTGCCATGCAGACGCATCTTTCATGAAACAGTACAATCCGAACGCCCGAACAGACCAGCTTGATCTGTATCGTACCTCCAACCATGGGGACAATATTCTGAAGAAAAAAGACGGCCGTGCCGCCACCTGTGCCAGTTGCCACGGCGCGCACGATGTATTACGGGCATCCAATCCGCAATCTCATGTATACGCCACCAACGTTGTCAATACCTGCGCCCGTTGTCATGCGGATACCGCGTTGATGGGCGAATTCGGCATCTCCGGTGACCAGGTGGAGAAATACCGCAAGAGCGTTCATTACCAGGCATTGCATGATAAGAACGATCTCTTCGCCCCTACCTGCAATGACTGCCACGGCAACCACGGGGCCGTCCCGCCGGGCGTAAAGTCGATTGTTCACGTCTGCGGTACCTGTCATGTGATGAATGAACAGCTCTTCAATGAGAGCCCCCACAAGACATGGGAAGACATGGGTTTCAGAATGTGCGCGGAATGCCACAACCATCATGAAATCCTGCATCCCACTGAAAAAATGTTGTCCACGGAAGAGGGGGTCTGCCTCAACTGCCATGTGGAAGAAGAAGATGCTTTCAAGACGATGGTCAGCATGCACGACGACATAACCGGACTGAAAACCGGCCTGGAAGATGCCCGGGTACGGGTTGACCACGCAGCCGAACAGGGAATGCCCATGGATGACGCACTCCTGACACTGCAGGAAGTCCATAACAGCTATATCAAGTCCCGGACCGCCGTTCACAAGTTCAACTCCGGGCATGTGCATGAAGTCGTCGAAGCCGGAATGACTTCTTTGAAGAAAGTTCGGGAAATGGCGGACAACGCCATTCAGGAAGTTAAGAAGCGGCGAACCGGTCTGTACCTCTTTGTCGGCCTGATGGCCATCCTGGTAATCCTGATCTGGCTGAAAGTCCGATCCATGGAAAAGGACAGCGAATAGACTGAATCATATGAACCGAAGAAGAAAGGCCCCCGGATTCGGGGGCCTTTTTCTACGTCATGGAGAGGGAATCATCCGGAATCGTTCGCTGTGGTGGGCCCCTGCAGCTTGATGCGAATTGCCCGCTCCACCTCGGTCATGATGCGGTTCACATCGTCCGTATCCGGTAATACCGGTTCCAGAAAAGACACCGTGATTTTCCGTGGTCGGGGGAAAAACCGGTGCGGTGGAAACGCCTCGAATGCGCCTTTGATCGCGACAGGGACAACGGGAATTCGGAATTCCCGGCTCAACTGCGCAAATGTTTTCTTGAATGACTGCAGACGTCCGTCCCGTGTACGGGTTCCTTCCGGGAAAATAATCAGGTTGTTTCCGCTCTTCAACACCCCACCCAGTTTCTCCAGACTGTTTTTCAATCCCCGGTTGATGTCCACCAGGATGATGTTGTTTCGACTGGCCATGAACAGGCGCCAGCGGGAACGGAAATGTTTGTACTTGGCAAAGAAGTACGTTCTCTTGAACTTGTCCACCGGAAGCCATACGGCGGCCAGCAGTCCGTCTACCATCGATTGATGGTTGGGCGCCAGAATAAAGGGCATATCGGGAAGCCGCTCCAATCCTTCCACTTTGACGCGGAAAAACAGTTTCAGCCAGACCCGGGACAGCATTCTCATGAACCGGTGCAGTCTTGTACTGCGGGGGATATCCGCTGGTTGGTGCATATCTTCCGGTGCCGCCGACACCAACGGTTGACTCGCTTCAAAAACCGTCTCCAGTCGATCAACCAGCATCCGTACGGTCCGGATCCCTGCCCAGTCCGTATCTGTGGGAGCCACATCAAACTGCTCTTCCAGCCAGGCCTGCAGAGACACCCGGTCCATACTGTCCAATCCCAGATCCATTTCCAGATCGTCATCCGGATGAATCGCCAGATTCTTTTCCGACATCAGATAGTCGCGGATCAATCGGTACGTCTCGCTTTCCGGTTCCTCCTGCGGTCGTTCGGACTGCCTGGTTCTTCCGGAAATCAGTTCCGGCAGCATGAACCGGCGGAGTTTACCCAGACGGGTCCGCGGCAGATCTTCCGTAACCAGTGTAATGGCGGTCACCTTCCGGTACGCCGGGATCGAACGGTTGTATCCGTCCGTAATGGCCTCCCGCACCGCAGACTCGATATTGGATACGCCTTCTCCACGTGCTACGGCCAGATCGGGACGGATCACCGCGTGAATCCGGTCTCCATCCTGAAACACGCCCACCTCACCAATCAGGGGAGTGGAACCGGCCAGCGCCTGTTCCAGTTCCTCCGGGTTGATCTTTTTGCCGTTGGACAGCACCAGAATGTCTTTCTTTCTGCCGGTTATGAACAGATAGCCATCCTGATCCAGTTCACCCAGGTCTCCCGTACTCAACCAGCCGTCCCGGATCACCGCCTGTGTTTCTTTCGGGAGGTTCCAGTATCCGCGCATCACGTTGCGTCCCTTGACCTGAATTTCCCCGTCTGAAATCCGTACCGTCATATTCTTCACTGGTTGTCCCACCGATCCGATCCGTACACGACCTTTGGGATTGTTGCTGATCAACGGGCCCGTCTCCGTCATGCCGAACCCGTCCAGAATGGTGAACCCCAGCGTCTCAAAATCCCGGATGATGTCCGGTTCCAGCCGGGCACCCCCGCAGGGCATATAATCCAGATTTCCCCCGAATGCATCATGAACCTGGCTGAAAATACGGCGACGCAGCGGACGGGACGGAATCACCCGGGCAAGGGAAAACACCGACCGTTTCACAGCTGAAGACCGGATGCGTCCCATGATGCGCTGATGAAACAGGGTCAGGAGTCGGGGGACCACCGGTATATGGGTTACCGCGTTTTCCTGCATGGTTCGCAGAATCACCTCCGGTTCCAGTTTTTCCACAATGACCACGCAGGCTCCACCATAGAGAACACCCGTCAGGGAACCGCGAAGCGGGTACGCGTGGTGAAACGGAAGAATCGCGCCAAACCGGTCACCCGCGTGGTACAGGTCTTTCTCCGGTGCCCACACGTGTTCAAAGTTGGAAAGGATATTGTCCCAGGTCAGCATCACGCCCTTGGGCGCCCCGGTGGTTCCGGATGTATAGATCAACTCCATGACTTCGCTCGGATCCGGCGACCGGACGGCCTTCACCGGTTGCGTATCCGGCAGCTTCTCCAGTTGCTCCATCTCCACAACCACCGGTTCCTGACCGGCCCGGTTCATGGCCTCCCGCAGGACCGGCATCTGTTCTCCGCTGCAGAACACCAGAACCGGTTGACAGTCCCCGAGTATATGGGCCACATCTCCCGCAGAGCTCATGAAGTCAACCGGGACCGCAATGGCTCCCTGTTCCCATGCGGTATAGAACGCCACGACCCACTCGATACTGTTGGGACCCAGAATGAGAATCCGCTCACCCTTCGACACACGGAACTGACCGGCACATGCCTGAATCCGCGCAATCAGCTGGCTGTGGGTAACCGACCGGGATCCGAAAATCAAGGCTGTCTGTGAACCGGGTTTGAGATACATGGACTGCTCCTGTTCATGCGGCGTTTTTGGATTGAACATCTTATCACAAATCGGACTCGTGGTGACATGTGCAGGAGGGATTTGCATGGAAACGGATGTAGTGTATAATACAAGCTATATCTTCCCATTACCCGTTACGGGGGCATTGAAATGGACGGTGATCCGCAATCCACTTCCGCGATGAAGCGTCGTGGCGACATTCACATCTCCGCGAACATGAACTGTACCATTTTTCTGGACGGAGAGAAGGTCGGTGCCACCAGGAACACGGAGCTGGTTCTCAGCGATATCCCATTCGGCAAACACGTCATTGTTGGTGAAACAGACCGGTACCGCGCCACCCGCGATGTCTTCCTGGGCGTGGAAACCCTTCAGGTAAAACTGGCACTGGAGGAAAAAGGCGGAACCCTCACCGTCCGGTCCGATTCCGGAGAATGCCGGTTCACCCTGGCGGGCGATACCTATACGTGCCCCCATACCCTTGAAGATCTGAAAAAAGGTGTCCATGAAATCCGGATCCAGGGGGACAATTTCGCCTACTCGGATCGGGTACGGATTGAATCCAACCGGGAGCTGGAATACGTCGTCACACTGGAACGGATCGAAACCGCTAGTCGAGAAAAGGACGAGCGACGCTACCGGAATGCACTGGCCCTTCCGGAAAGCGACCTGATATCCATGCGGCGAAAGTTGACGGAACTGGACAGTATCGTTCTTCACGAAACACGCTTTGATGTCAGCGAGGGTATTGACGCGCATAAACGGCTTACGCAGCTGATCCGCCAGAAGGAGCGGGAAGCGGAAGACCGGGCAAAGATCGAGAAGCAGAAGAACCGGAAACGGTTGCGTAAGATCATAATCGGTGTCGTAATTGCCCTCTTCGCAATTGTCGTCATCACGGTGACAATCCTTCTGATCCGCCAGCAACAGCGGAATCGAATGGCCGAAGCGATGTACCATGAAGCAACCGCCAAAGGAACGGAAACCGCCTATCGGCAATACGAGGATCAGTTCGGCACCGGAGGCCCATATGGAGAAGCGGTCCGGGAGGTCTTGAAACGGTTTGAGATGGACCATCAGCGCTTTGCTGAGGCCGTCGAAAAGAACACGGCCGACGCATACGCAGCCTATCTGGATCAGTTTGGCGGCAACGCCGTTCATCTGGAAGAAGCACAGGCACGCCTGCGTGTCCTTCAACTTCAGGAAAAACTCCCGGAAATCATGAAAGAACAGGGCCTGGTGCGTATTCCGGGTGGAACCATATTCCTGGGCGCGGCAAATTCCGACGCGCCGGCGGACAGCAACAGCCGGCCTCCTTACTACACCCCCATCGAGCCCTTCTTCCTCTCGGCTACAGAAGTACCGTTCCGCGACTTTGACGCCTTCTGCCGGGCAACCGGACGCAGTCTTCCGGATGACAACGGATTCGGTCGTGGTGACAGACCCGTCATCAACGTCTCCTACCCGGACGCCATGGCTTATTGCCGCTGGCTCAGCCAGAAAATAGGGCTGGATGTTCGCTTACCCAGTGAAGCGGAATGGGAATACGCCTGTCGTGCCGGAACCAGCACACGTTTCTTCTGGGGTACGACGATGGACAGCCGGTATTGCCATAACGGTCGTAAACGTGGCGGACGCACCATGCCTGTCGGGTCAACCGAACCCAATCCTTTCGGTTTATTTGACATGAGCGGGAATGTCTACGAATGGTGCATGGATTTCTATCAGGATCCCTATGACAGTGGGAAGGAACCGTACAAGGGGAGTTCCTACTCATTCCCCAACCTGTATGAAGAGAATTCCTCCGGCAACCCGGTGTTCAAAGCATGGGGCAACCGGCGTGTGATCCGGGGTGGCAGTTACCGGACCAGTAATTTCAGTTGTGGATCCAGTACACGGAGCGGACTGCCCCCGGAAACAACCCGGTCGGACCTCGGTTTCCGCATTGCGGTGACCATTCCCAGATAGTTATTCACCATAGAAAAGAACCACGTCGCCGCGTTCCGTCATGTTCCTGCAACGTCTCCATTTCGATTCGGCAAAGAAGATATCGGTGCTTCCACCTCATCGAGAAAAACGAATTGGCATTTCTTGACATTCCGTCCGGCACGGTGATACTGTGAACCTCGAAATCGATCACCGGAGGGCCGGCCATGGGAACCACTATTGGTGACAAAATCTTAAGCGCACTTGAATTTACATCCGGATGCACTGAACCGGCAGCCATCGCGCTTACGGCAGCATGGGTCGGGCGACACGCCGGCACCGAAGTGGATGAACTGCTGGTGGAAGTGGATCAGCGTACATACAAGAATGCGTACGCCGCCGGGATACCAAACGGCCAGGGCAAAACAGGGGCGGAATATGCCGCCGCTTTTGGTTTTCGAATTGCCAATCCTTCCAGAAAACTCTCCATCTTCCTGGATCTGAACGATATGATGGCTCACTGGGCCATTCGGCAGGTGGAAGACGGACACGTGAAACTCTCCATTATTCCTGCAGATCATCTGGATATCCGCGTCACGGCGGTAACCGGTGACAGTCGTGTTACGGCCCGAACTGCGGAAAGCCACACCAATCTGGTGATGATTGAAAAGGATGGAGTCCCATTGGCCAAACCGGATACACTCCGTCCTGAAACGGATTTTCTGTCCTTTGAAGACAGAATGTATGACTGGACAATCTGGGAGTCGCTGGTGGATGCCGCATATCACCACAGTCTGCTGAGGGAAACAATTGAGAAGGGAATTCGCTGCAACGCGCAGGCCGCCAGACACGGCAGCAGCTATATTGCAGACGGACGTTCGGACCTGGTTACGGGCGCCATCTGGTCCCGCATGAGCGGCGATCCGGTGATGGTTATGAGCTGTGCGGGATCCGGCAACAAGGGACTGACCTCCATTGTTCCGGTGGTCGCCGAAGCGGAGGCCAGAGGCGTCGATGCCGAAACCCTGACAAGATGCGTCATCTTGTCCACACTGGTCACCTCTCTTGTTACTGCCAGGTTCGGTACCGTGTCATCTGCGTGTGGCGTTCTGTATGCCGCGGGGGCGGGACTGGTGGCGGCATTCCTGTTCCTGCGGGGTCAATTAAGTCTCTTCCAGGAAGCGTATCGGAACTATATTTCGGCAGTGGCCGGCGGTTTCTGCGATGGAGCCAAGGGAAGCTGTGCCATGCGCGGCCATTCTGCCGTGCGTAATGCCATGTCCGCTGTACGGTATGCGGAAAACGGGTTCAGCATGGGTATGCGGGACGGTTTCCTTGGACGGGACTTCAAAGAAACGCTGGACTACCTTTCTCAGTACAACCAGACGATCACTCAACTGGACGAAACAACAATTGATATTCTGAAAAAGAAGGAACGGAAACAAAACTGCTGATTCCCGGACAGGGATGGATGACGGATCAGGATCGACGTACCAGCTGACCGACTTTTTCCACCAGTTCGCTTAACTGGAATGGTTTTCTCAGAAACAGAATCCCTTCGCTCTTCACGATTTTCTGTACCTCACCATCTTCCGAAAACCCGCTGATCAACATGATCGGCAGATCCGGTGTTTCCGAGCGAAGCAATTTCAATGCTTCCTGACCACCCATTTTCGGCATGATCAGGTCCATGACCACCCCGTTGATTTCCGCCTTGTGCTCCCGATAGCACGATACGGCTTCCTCCCCGTTTGCGGCTGTAATCACATTAAACCCGTTAAATTCCAGTATCTCCCGGGCCAATGAGCGATTGTCCTCCTCATCATCCACAAACAGAACCGTTTCACCTGATGCCCGGCGCGCATGTTTCAAAGCATCCTGTTTCTCATCACGGTCGACAACGGCATCTTTGACTGCGGGGAGAAAAACCGTGAAGGTCGCACCCTGCCCCGGTTGACTCTGTACACGGATGAAGCCGCTGTGATTCCGAACCACACCGTACACCATGGCCAGGCCCAGACCGGTTCCTTTGTCCTGCTTGGTGGAAAAGAACGGCTCAAAGATGCGTTTCATGGTCTCCTCATCCATTCCAGTCCCTGTGTCCGAAACTGCGATCCATACAAACGTTCCGGCTTGAACTTCCGGGAAATCCGATTCACCGGGGTTGTCTATATCGTTCATTCCTGTGCTGATCGTCAGTTTGCCCTCCGTTCCCTGCATGGCGTCACGCGCATTGACGCACAGATTCATCAGAACCTGATGTAACTGGGAACGGTCTCCGTTCACTGCATACAGGTCCGTCGCCATTTCCGTTCTGATTTCGATGGCCTTGTTGACGGTACTTTTCAGCAGAGAAACCGTGTCCCGAACGATTTCATTCGCGTCCAGCGGTTCGAGATGGAATTGACCCCGACGGGCGAATCCCAGAAGCCGTGCGGTGAGATCTCCGCCACGAACGGCCCCCCGCTCAATGGTTTCCACGTACTCGTAAAAGGGATGGTCCGGGGTTATCTTGTTCTTCATCAGTGACGCGTACCCCAATACACTGCTGAGAATATTATTGAAATCGTGAGCAATACCACCTGCCAGGCGACCGATACTCTCCATCTTCTGGGCTTCCATCAATTGATTCTGAAGCTCCTTCAGTTGCGTAATATCGTGAATGGTACCCAACAGACGATCCTCCGGGAATTCACCGCCGGCAGGGATCAGTTTGATCGAGATCAGACAATGTATGGTGCGACCGTCCATGGACTTCAATGAAATCTCAAGGTTTCGAAGCGACCCTTTCTCCTTCACCAGTTCAATGATGCGATCACGATCTTCGGGGTCCTGATAAAGAGACGTGATGGGATGCTGCCTGAAATCCGAGATGGAATCAAGTCCGAACAATTCCATAGCCGCCTGGTTCAACTCTACAATCTCTCCGTTTACGGTTGAAAGTACAATTGCATCCTGAGAGGATTCAAAAATGCCGCGATACCGGGCTTCCGTGCGGCGCAACTGTTGCTCAATGCGGCGCTGTTCCGTGATGTTGCGCAATACCAGAAGGACAGTGTCCTCATCATAGGGAGCCGCCCGGACTTCCACATCCGGGCTCCCTTCCGCACTTTCCAGGACGGTTTCTTCCCTGCAAATCAGCATCTGATCCAGACACTTTTGTACCATCGGGCGAACCAGTTCCTGAAAGGATGATGAAAACATGGTTTCCAGTGTCATACCGGGAGTCGGTTCTACCGCGGTGCAACAGGTCCAGTCCCTGGGCGGCTGGTAATTCAGTACATGAAGTTCCCGATCCAGTATGACAAATGCATCCGGCATCGCATCAAGCGTGGTTCGAAGCAATGCCTCACTTCGAATGACCCGCGCCCTCTCCCGATCGAATTGAACCGCAAGCTGACTCACCGCCACCGCGATCAGCAGAACCAGTATCAGAAATCCCCAGTTGCCCATACCGGCAATCTGCGAAAGCGGCCGGAATACCCGAATGTTCCATATCCGGTTTTCCATATTCACCGACAGTCGAACCGGACGGTTCAACTCCAGTTCCACCCTCGGGGGCACACAGGAAACAAGTCGGTCCGTTCCATCGCTTACCTGCACCCCGTACTGATCCAACACGCCATCCGACAGGCATGTCCGTACCAGCTTCTCCATGTTGAAAACGCCCAGCACGAGACCGGTTACTTTTCCGTTCTCAATCACCGGGACATAGGCCGTAAAGCCGATCCCTCCGGTGAAAAGCTCCACTTTACCGGACAGCTCCGGATGACGGGTTTCGAGGACGTTTCGGTAATGGGGTCCTGATCGTTCGGATTCTGCAATCGAGTGACCCAGGGCTTCCCGGTTGTCCGGCAGCGGATATGCGATATCGATAATACCCCGGGAATCCACCCGGTCAATCGCCTGGAAACCCGGAAATTTTTCGTACAGATAGGCAATCCGCTCCTGGAATGCTTCGTCCGTCCTGATATGACCGGCAGCTATTCCGGATGCCAGATGTTCCAGTATTCGGATACGGGTTTGAACAAAATCCGTCAACCGAACGGAAATCTGCTCGCTCAGGGTCTGAAACTGTCTCCTGGTTGCCTGGTTTTCCAGAGCGCGGTAGGTATGCCATCCACCCATCAGCAGGGTAAACACAAGGCCGAACACGGCCAGCCGGATGACAATCGCCCGGTTCCGTTTCAAATCAATCTCCTCGCGTACATCTGCTTTTCAGTATAACGTGTGTCCAGGAATAAGCAAGTAGCGTTCTTCAGCACCCATTTGGCAGATAATACGCCAGGATATGCAATCACCTGTCTGTTCAACTGTAAAAACGATGAACGGAAGTGTCTATTCGTTCAGATGAAAATGTCTGGAAATGTGCATCATGAATTCTTCACGTGTTTTGTGATTGGTCTGGAATGCACCGATCAGCTCTGATGTCACCATCTTGTTTCTGGGTTTCTGAACGCCCCGCATCACAGAACACAGATGTATGCCTTCAATCACCACAGCCACACCAAGCGGATTGAGGAGATCGTTCAGTGTATGTGCAATTTCTACCGTCATCTGTTCCTGAATCTGAAGTCGTCTGGCAAACATGTTCACGATCCGGGGAATCTTGGACAGACCGATGATCTTGCCCTTGGGAATGTACGCCACATGCGCCACACCGAAAAACGGGACAAGATGGTGCTCGCACAGTGAGTAAAAATCGATGTCCTTGACGACAATCATCTCGCTGTATTCCGAAGTAAACACCGCACCGTTTACAACATCATCAAGGTTCTGCTGGTAACCGGAAAGCAGCTCATTCAGATACATCTTGGCTACCCGTCGAGGCGTCCCCTGCAGACCTTCCCGGTCCGGGTCCTCGCCGACGAGGCTCAGGATTCCCCGCACATGTTCTTTCAGCTTGTCAAACTTCTCCTGTTCGGTCATCGATCTACTCCTCTATGGTTATTTCAAAAAAATTGTTGTCCGTTTCCTTCAATTTCAGCTTCCACAGACAATCGGCCAGCTCGGGCTCCAGTCCGTTTCGGATAAAGGCAATCAGGTTCTCTGAAGTGGACGGCTTGTCTGAAAAAAAAGGGACTTCCGCATCCAGACGTTTCCCGTCCAGCTCCCGGGACAGAAAACCCCGAACCTTCCGTTCCAGCTCCCGCATCGGCAGGGTCATTCCCGTGACAGAGTCCACCTTCCTTCTCAGATAAACGGTCAGGATATAGTTGTGTCCATGACCGTTCGGGTTGTTACATTTCCCATATACCCGGCGATTTTCCTGTTCAGACAGTTTCGGACTGTGAAGCCGGTGCGTGGCTGAAAACGTAAATGTCTTGCTGAAAACCGCCTCATCATCCTTCCCGTGGTACTCGGCAAACACATTGCCCGTGGTATACAACCGGATTCGATAGAGAAAAACACCCTCCGGCAGATCCGGCTCAATCAACTCCCAGAACAATCTGGCCAGGTTCTCCGCAGTGGGTTGCATGTGTTTGAAATAAGGGAGGTCCTCATTGAGGAATTTGTGATCAAACCGGTCCACAACACCACCCACGATCCGCTTCACTTCAGAAAGGTTGACCACCATACCCGTGTCCGGGTTGATTTCGCCACGCAACGTTACATCCAGCACGTAATTGTGACCATGCCCATAGCGGGATGTGCGGTCTCCGAAAGCTTCCTGATTCCTGGCTTCATCCCAGCCATCGACCCAGTAGCGATGAGATGCGCAAAAACGGAATCGACGGGTAATGGTACCAATGCTCATGCAACCTCCCGGCAGATCAGGCATCTGTCTGTAGATACATTATAGTACATGCCCGGGACCTTAACATCACGCCCGGTTCCTGCCCGACGGATTCCACTATTCTTCCGCACGCATCAGAAACAGGCAGACCATGTAAATATTGAATCCATAGGTAAACAGATCCGGTGCCAGTTGAGGAATTCCCAGCAGCAACAGCAAGATGATGAACAGGTATTGAAACCCCGGCCCCAACACACTGAACAATTCCATTAACCGGATGGAGGGAAGCCGGTCTTCGGGATCCAGCGACTGATCCAGCTTCCGGATACCTGCATCCTGCCAACCGTATGCATACCGGTAGAACCGGTACAGGACTGCCATCCAGAATGGATTGTCATAGGGATACGGAGAGCGGGATGACTCCTCAACCATGCTGGTGGAATCTCCTCCGGCTTCCGTACGGAACCTTACCGCATAATAGTTGAAAACCGATCCCTGGAAGGTAAACGACAGAAATCCAACCAGACGGGTAATCAGATGCGTTTCCGGAATGGAAAGAAAGAATACAAGATTGCCCAGAATATCCAGGTTGGAGTCCAGAAATCGACCCACCCGCGAAGGACGATCCTGTAACCGGGCCAGCGAACCATCCGCCGCATCCAGCACATTCTTGACCATCAGCAGCAAAGCAGCCCAACCGTACCCCTGCAATGTCCCCCTGGATACAAAAAAGGCCGAAACGAGCATCACCCCGAAATGCAGCCACGTAATATGCCAGGCCCTGAGTGTCGTCTCTGTAAACGGCCGGACAAGAAAAACGGCCACTCCTCTTGCATAATCAGACAAATCCGTATAACTGTTCTCAGGTAATTTGCCGCCTTCGTTCTGGTTCATGCCCCGAATTTTACACGAAAGCCGTGAAAACGTGAACCAAATCCATTATAATCGCGGGGAATCAAGGAGATTGACATGGGACATGATCGGGGACTGGTTCAAGTGTACACCGGTAACGGAAAAGGCAAGACGACAGCTGCATTTGGACTGGCTGTACGCGCAGCCGGCCACGGGATTCCGGTTTACATCGGACAGTTTCTGAAAGGGATTCAATACGGAGAACTTTCTCTCGAATCTTTCACAGACGGACTTGTGAAAATTGAGCAGTTCGGCTCGGATTCGCTGGTTCATGAGATCACGGACAATGACCGCCAACTGGCTGTGGACGGATTAAACAGAACACGGGAGGCCGTCCAGTCCGGACGATACGGGATCGTCATACTGGATGAAATCAATGTTGCCCTCCACATGGAACTCCTTGAACCTGATGCGGTTATGGAATTGATTCGGCACCGGCCTGCTCATGTGGAACTGGTATTGACCGGGCGGTACGCACCGGATTCTGTGCTTGAGGTCGCAGACCTGATTACGGAAATGCGTGAGGTCCGCCATCCTTATCATGACGGAGTACAAGCCAGGAAAGGAATTGAAAAATGAGGTTTTTTGCCCTTTCTCTGCAACAGAAACATATCCCGCTGTACCTGTTCACTGCCAGTGCCTCCGATCTCACCCGTATTGTGCGACTGGCCCATCGGAGCCGGGATGAGCGGTTGGCCCTGCAGCGTACGCTGGACCGGAAACGACTGAAGGAAATCGCCGTCTACCTCGCCCGGAAAGACTCCCTCATCGCCAACAACATCATTTTGAATTTTGATGAAACCGTCCGGTTTGAACCGGAGAAACTGCCGGGCATTGAAAACGCCGGTTACCTTACCCTGCCGGATGATCGTCCCTGCGCAACGATCCTGGACGGCCAACATCGGCTGATGGGATTTCAACTGGCCCAGGGGGTGGACTTCGAACTGGCCGGTATCGGTTTCCTGAACCTGGACGAACACCAGGCAGCTGACATTTTCACCGTGATCAACACAACGCAAAAACCGCTGAGCAAGAGCCTGCTACTGGACATCCGTCACTATATCGGACGAACCTCAGGAGAGGAAAAAGTGGCCACCAACATCGCACTGGCTCTCAACAATGACAGAAAATCGCCTCTCTACGATCAGGTGCGCGTGGCGAGAAAGGAAAGTGGCGTCATTACACTTGATGCTCTCGCACGGCTCATTATGCCGTTCATTGATCTGGGAGGTGTACTGGAACGGGCACGCAAGCAGGCCGCACCGATATTCCGCGATTATCTGAGTGTGTTTTTTTCGACATTTGAACTGCCGTTGAACACAGCGGGACTCTCTGCTGCATTGTCTCCTGTATTCGAAAGGACTATCCGCAGAGGTCAGAACCTGAATGTGGAAGCCTGGAATACAGAGACAATTGAACGCATCCTTGAGCCGGTAACCGACTTCAGATGGGATCCGGACCTGATGCGAAACCGGAAAGGACGGACAAAACTCATCCGGGAATTTCTGTTGCGACTGCCGGAAGGCAATCAGCAGGAATTACAGGAGTGGTTATTGTGAAAACAAATGTATCATTGATTCGTTAAACAAATGGACGGGAGGAACCATGGAACTGAGCATACGAACGGACATGCATAACAATGTCACCATCGTCCACGTGGAAGGGTTTATCAACGCCCACACAGTGAACCAGTTTGAAAGTACGCTGAAAGAGCAGGTCGAAAACAAGTCTTACCGCCTCGTGGTCAACTGCAGTGACCTCCAGTATATTTCCAGCGCCGGACTGGGCGCATTGATGGGCGTAATTGAGGAAGTTCGGGAAAACGGCGGCGATATCCGGCTGAGCGGTATGAGCGAAAGCGTTTTCAATGTTTTCGACATACTGGGTTTCACGGAGTTGTACCAGATTTTCGACGATCTGGATCATGCAGTTCAGTCATTTCAATCGTAGGGGAGGCCAATGAAACGGTTCTTCAACGCCGATTTTTCGGCGGACACCCGATACCTGAAACTGGTCACCGACATCACAGTAACCCTGGCCACCATGGCGGGTTTCGGTGATACCACAGCGAAGGATATTTCGCTGGCCGTCGATGAGGGTGTTACGAATACCATCAAACATGCCTACAACTATGACCAGACCAAGCGGGTGTCCCTCCATTTCACCGTCACATCCTCCCAACTGATCATCGACATCCGCCATTGGGGCAACCCCATCACGGAAAGCGAAATCTCCCTGCCCGACATGAAGGAATACATGCGCCAGTATCGAAAAGGCGGACTGGGTATCATTCTCATGACCCGGATCATGGACCAGGTCTGCTACGGGTCGGTAGACGGTACACACTACTGCCGCCTGATTATGAACCGTTCGTGACAACATGCATCAGAAAGACACCAAGCTGATCGAATGTTCATCTTTTCTTGAATTCTCTTCCAATGCAAATCAGATTCAAAGTCTGCAGGAGATCTGTGATCATCTGCTGCTGACGGTAATGGGTCGCTTTGCCATCAGTCGGGGCGATGTGTTGCTTCAGGACGGGAAGCGATTCATCCGGGGAAGCAAGCCCGACGACCCATACACCCTGGTATTTCCCCTCATGTATGCGGACGCCGAGATGGGCCAGCTCCGCCTGGGGAAACGGGTTCTGGGTGATCCGCTGGACGAGGCCGAACAACTGTTTATCGAAGGATTGTGTTCACTGACGGCAACTTTCATGAAGAACATCACCACACGGGAAGAACTGAAGAATGCCAACCGCCGCTTGAGCAAGAAGATTCTGGAATTGAATTCCCTGTTTGAATTGAGCCGTGAATTACTGCTACTCCAATCCGTCGATGCAGCAGCTGCCTTGTGTCTGAACGAATTGTCCGGACAGCTGATGCTTCGCAAGATGGTTATCGGCGTGAGACGGAGAGGCACCGGATTTGATACGTACACGCGGAATGTTCCGGCCGTGGGCGTGGTTTCCTCCCCCGATGAGGCGCTCCATGAAAGCGGACTGAAGAATACCGTGGGCGTGGAAGACAAGGTCTTTCTTTGTGCCGGAGAAAAACTGAACCGGAAACCCTTTGACCGGACAGACCGTGAGTTTGCCGAAATTCTATTGAATTTCCTGGCCACCACCGTGGACAACATCCGCATGGTGGAAGATATGGTGGAAAAGGAAAAGCTTGAACGGGAAATCCGGATCGCCAGGGAAATCCAGCAGAAGCTGCTCCCCGTTTCAATTCCAAACGTACCCGGTATCAGTATCAGCACCCGCATGGAGACATACGGTGAAGTGGGCGGAGATTATTACGACATGATGCGACTGGAAGATGGACGTCTCTTCTTTCTGGTTGCGGATGTGACCGGAAAGGGAATTCCTGCATCCCTGATTATGGCCGCCGTCCAGTCTTGTATCAAAACATTGACCGCAACCGGTCATTGCGAACTGGTCAACATGGCAAACACCATCAACAGCATCCTGTGTGAAACCACCGGTGGCAATAAGTTTGTGTCCATGTTTATGGGTATTGTCGATCCGGCCGATCGTACGCTGGCCTATCTCAACGGCGGACACAATCATCCCGTCCTGGTCAATCCCGGGCGGGAAGAGCACATGACCCTGACAAAGGGCGGTATGGTTCTGGGACTCTTCGAAGAAGCGGAATACACGTCCGATACCATCCCCCTGGCACCGGGAGACCGCCTCTTCCTCTACACCGATGGATTAACCGAAATGACCGATCTGAGTGGAAATGAATTCGGGGAAGAGGCCCTGTATGCTCTCCTGCTCAACAATCGCAGCCATTCATGCGACGAGATACTGGAGACCGCCATCAACGAAGCTATCGACTTCGGCCATAACCGGTTGGTAGACGACGTCACCGTTCTCTGTATCGGATTTGACCCGGACTGCCCCCGCTGATCACCCCTCTTCAGAATCAGCCGCCTGGAACAGCGCTCCCGAAGCCAATTCCGTATGATTGATAACATACGTGCCGGTGGAATCAGAAAATACGTTGGTTGCCGTTCTGAACATATCCAGGAAACGATCCACCGCGATTATCAGACCGACCCCCTCCAGAGGCAGATTGACAGCACGTAGAATAATCGTCATCATAACCAGCCCGGCCATGGGAATTCCCGCCGCACCGATCGAAACCAGCAATGCCGTCACCACCACGACAATCTGCTGGTACATGGAAAGATCGATTCCATAAACCTGCGCGATAAAGATAACCGCCGCGCATTCGTACAGGGCGGTTCCGTCCATGTTGACGGTTGCCCCCAGCGGCAGGACGAAACCGGCCACCCGGTTGGATACGCCCACCTCTTCTTCTATGGTCCGAATGGTCAGGGGCAATGTTGCAGATGACGAACTGGTGGAAAACGCCGTAATCAGGGGTGTCATCATCTGCCGCATAAAGACGTACGGGTTCTTTCGGGTCAGCAGGAAAAGCAGGAGAGGGAGTGTGATAAAGAAGTGAATGAGCAATCCCGCCAGGACCGTAAGGAAATAAAGGGCCAGATTGCTGAATACCCCCAGTCCGGTTTCTGCGACCGTCCTGTAAATCAAACCGAAGATTCCAATTGGTGCCAGCATAATCACAAAACCGGTGATATTCATCATCAGATGGTAAAGACCGTCCGTTACCCGGATCAGCGGTCCTCCGGTCTTTTCCGGCAGCCGACCCAGAAAATATCCAGCCAGCAACGCAAAGAAAATCACCGGCAGAACCTGACCGTCCGCCATTGAACGAAGAATATTTTCCGGCACAATTTTCATGATTACGTCAGCAAGAGAAAATGTACTTTCGATCCCCTGGGGGGCCGCATCCAGGGGCAGGTTTGCCCCTACACCGGGCCGGAACAGATTTACCAGCAACTGTCCGGTCAGAATGGCCAGCAGACTGGTCGTGAGATACCAGGATAACGTTTTCAATCCCAGCCGCCCAAATGAAGACGCACTGGAAGTGGAAACCACTCCCATCACAATGGAGGAAAAGATCAGCGGGATGATCAACATGCGCAACAGACGGAGGAACAGGTCACCGATAAACGCCCCGAATGTAGAAAAACCGGGCAACAGAATCCCGGCGATCAGTCCCAGTGCCACTCCCACGATGATCTGAACGGATAATGGAATCTTAAGCTTGAAAGACATGTTCTTCCTTTCTACTGAAGCTCTTTCTTCGGAACGATTTGAGGGTTCATAAGCCCTCGAAGGACCATAAGCAATCCGTTTGCGACGTTGATCGTTATGGTGGCCTATTATAGAATAGATTCACGTTACTGTTGAGGGCCGGAATGGAAAAAGGGACTATTCTCATTGTCAATCTACAGAATCCGCGGGAGAAACTGATCGGCTCATTAATTGAGGTTTCCCCTTCCGGTATCACATTGCGTGGTCTGGATGTTCATTCTTTTCAGGATTGGATGAACCAGATCGCTGCACGGGTGGAAGAATCCACAATCTGCCCGACGACGGTCTTCTTCCCCATGCACCGCATCGTCAGCTGTTATGCAGATGAAGACATGGCCGACATACCCAGTTTCAGCTCCCAGTTCGCATCCAGGACCGGAATTGAAATCAGTGAGTATCTGAAATGAAGATTCTGAAACGACTGCTGGGGAAAAAAGCGGAAAATGGACAGAATTCCGGACCGCCAATTGAAGAAATCGTTCCCGGAATTCCGGAGAGCCCCGAAGATTTTCTGAAAAGAGTAACCGTCATTCGAAATGCCGGCATCCCGCCTCGCCTGCTGCCGGACAAGATCCGCTACTATGTCAAGAAAATGCCTGACTGGCTCATCCGGGACCTGCACAAGCGCATCCGGACAAGAGCGTACATTACAGATGAACCGGATGAACTGCCTCCGGATATCACCCGTCACCTGGTTTCCTTCCGCCTGTCGCTTTACAACCCGGATTATCTCGAAACCCGGGACCCGGGTCTCGGGAAAGTGTTTCTGATCCTCTTCAATCTGGCTCCCGAACTGGTAAAAAACCGCTCTCTGCTGGCTGGTGAAGGTGACATGGAACTGACCAACAGTACCGAGCTGGATGAAATCATGACCGACCTGTCCATTTTCAATCTCTCTGACAGTCAGTTGAAATATACCGTGAACCGTATCCTGGAATATAACCGGAACAACGTCGCCTACACCGATGAAGAAATCACGTTTCTGAACAATTCCGAACTGCTTCGGACTTTTCTGGACCAGCTGACACTGGAACTGCAGGAATTCGTTCAGCAGACATCGGACTGGTCCCAGTATCTGGATCCGGATGCGATCGGTATACCACCGTTGACCATGCGCATGCTGAACATGGACAGCCAGGCCTTCTTTCCGGGCAGGAACGATAACGCGACATTCCTGGAACAATTCTGCCGGAGTACGTCCATGTCTGAACTGGAAACGCAGGTCGACACCAAACTGAGGGCGCTCTTCCGCAAAGACGTGCAGCTGATTATCGGACGTATCCGAGCCAAACTGGTGACGGAACATGTAAACCTGGCCCGTACCATCCGTCGACTGGTCACCTGGCACTTCCTCCTGCTCCATGAACAGGGCGAGCTGCCGGCTTTTAAACTCCTGGATTCTCTCCTCGAAAAATCCATGCGGTTTCACCAGAATTACTATCCGGACCTGGTGCGGGCCGTTCGACCCATCGTGGACAGCATCCTGGAAACCGTGGGGGAAGATTACACCGGATTGAAACAACTTCCAGTTCAGTTTTCGGAAGACCTTGTTGAGGGAATGGTTCAACATCATCGAAAAAAGGGACAAACACCCATCAAGTACGAAGCTTTTCTGGAAGCGCTCAAGAAACGCCGGGCCAAGAGGGAGCATCGCCCGCTTGAAAGTGACGGGCCGGGCATTGATTATCAACCCGAGGAACTGAATTTTCTGAAACGGAATCCGGACACTGAGGTGGCCATCATCATGATGAACGAAAAGCTGGGACAGGCCGAGAATCACGAACCCATGCTGGATGGCCACTACTTTTACCGGACCCGGGATGAATACCTCAAAGTCGTACTCCTGGAGACCCTCAATTCCATGACTTCGTCACAGGCCCCGTTGAAGATTGTCCGTTCCATCCTCCTGAAATCCCTGGACCGTTCCAGGGAACAGAGTTACCCGATTATGAAGAAACTCATTTCCCGGCTCAAGGAAGAGGGATTCAAATGGGGACTGGTGGGAAAACTATTGACCAAACAGAAGCGCAAGCACCATTTGACCTCCATCATCAAGCAGATTATCGCCCGGGATCCCAAATGGGAGTGGTTTCTCGAAACCGAGGACCCCGAACTGAAACTGGAACGGTTTTCCAACGTGACGGGACTGGCCTTCTTCACCGGACAACGGTCGGATGGCCTGTTCAAGGTCACGGCGAAATATGAAGCTCCTGATTGGATCATTACGCATATCTCTCCGGACAGCCGGGACACGACACCGAAAAACTGAATCCCAGACCTGTCAAGCCGCCGGAACGCACCCGCTATTCTGCCGGACTCTCCCGTCCATTCAACCCCCGCAAATCTGAAAATCCCCCGTCCGGGACTTGACAAATCCTTTCGCTGTACCGATATTTCAACTGGAAAGACCTATTACATTTTAATATAATGGTATGAAAATCCGTGCGTTCCGAAGGTTCCGACTGTTATTCACTGAACAACATAACAATATCGTTGCGAAAAGGAGTGGAACATGGGTATGTTGAAGAACAAACTGGCCACACTGATCCCCAAGGAGCGGGAAGACGTTGCTTCCATGAAACCCCTTGCGGGAAAAGTCATTGATCAATTGACCGCCGGACAGGCCATGGGCGGTATTCGTGGAGCCAAGGTACTGGTGTGCGACACCTCTTACCTGGATCCGATGGAAGGCATCCGATTCCGCGGGATGACCATTCCCGAAACCAGAAAAGCGCTGCCCAAACCGGACGGTGCGAAGGAACCCTACCCACTCGGACTCTGGTGGTTGCTGCTGACCGGTGAAATTCCGACCAAGGAAGAAGTGCTCAGCCTTGAAAAAGAAATCAAGGACAAGTCCGAACTGCCGGAATATGTGAAGACCATGCTTCGGGCCATGCCGGAAGATTCCCACCCGATGGCCATGTTTGTTACCGCCATTGCAGCATTGGAGCGGGAATCCGTGTTCCGGAAACGGTACGACGAGGGTATGGAAAAGAAAGACTACTGGGAAGCCACTCTGGACGACTCCATCAATCTGCTGGCCAAACTCCCGCTGATCGCTTCCTTCATTTATCGCCTGAAGTACAAAGGGGATAAGCACCTGGCAATGGATCCGAACGAGGACTGGGGCGGAAACTTCGCCCACATGATGGGTGTGGACAATCCCGAATACAAAGAACTGATGCGCCTTTACCTGCTGCTGCACAGCGACCATGAAAGCGGAAATGTCAGTGCACATACCGGACATCTCGTTGCCAGCGCACTGTCCGACGTGTTCTACGCCGTTTCCGCGGCCATGGGAGGCCTTGCCGGACCACTCCACGGACTGGCCAACCAGGAATGTCTCAAGTGGATTCTCAATCTGATGGACCATTTCGGTGGCCGCACGCCCACCAAGGAAGAAATCGAGAAATACGCCTGGGACACCCTGAACGGTGGTCAGGTCATCCCGGGATACGGCCATGCCGTCCTTCGCCAGACCGACCCACGGTATAAAGCACAACGTGAATTTGGCCTGGAACATCTGAAAGATGACCCGATTTTCCAGACGGTGAGCAATGTGTACGAAGTGGTTCCGGACGTCCTGAAGGAACACGGAAAGGCCAAGAACCCCTGGCCGAACGTGGATGCCCATTCCGGTGTTCTGCAGGTTTATTACGGAGTCAAAGAATACGACTTTTACACGGTGCTGTTCGGCGTTTCCCGTGCCATGGGCATTACGGCTCAGATCGTGTGGGACCGTGCGCTCGGCATGCCCATCGAACGACCCAAATCCATTACACGGAAAATGCTCCGCGATCTGGCCGAAAAAGCCTGACCGATTCACACACGGGGTCGCCGTCCGGCGACCCCGTATAACTTTCATATCAAATAAAAAAAGCACTCCCCGAGCTTGACCTGAATAAATCTCATGTGGTAACGTATAAAAAAATAACGGCCAGGGAGAATGTGTATGAAAAGGAACATCCTTGTCGTCGATCCCAGTATCATGATACACAAGATTGTTCAGCTGGCATTTCCGGAAGAACAATACGACGTTATTATTTCAAATAATTATCCTTTGGACAATGAACCGGAAGGCACCATTCACCTGGCTCTGATTTCTGCAGACCTCCCCGGCCATGAGGATGTACTGGAAACGGCACTCACCATCAAGAAATCCTACGACTGTCCAATTCTCCTGATGATTCCCAAGTTCCACGAACATAACGAGCAAGACACCAGAGAAGCGGGAATCGACGGTACGATTGAAAAGCCATTTACTTCCGATGCTCTGAAAGAGCGTGTCGCCGGCCTTACAGAAGTGCCCGGTGACCTGGATGAAATGGAAAGCCTGTCACAGGAAGAACTGGAATCCATAACCGATGATGAGTTTATGCTCTCCGAGGAAGACCTTATGGATATCGGCGAAGAAGATCTTGCCGATGTTGAAATTCCGGACGATCTGCCTTCGGGTCTGGAACCGGACACGGAAGAACTGGCTGATGCCGGCCCTGAACCCGTAGAAACGCCCCCTCCACCGGAACCCGCCCAGCAGGAACAACCGGAGGAAACGGCAGCCGAGGAAGAGCCCATTCTGATGGATGTGGAAGAAGAACAGGAATTCGGCGACTTTGAGGAAGAAGAGGACCATGTCCTGGATGAACCGGAGGAAGAAACTGCTCCGTCCGGTGATATGCCGTTCGAAGATATGGGCATCGAAGACGACCTGGACTCCATCGACTTCGGGGACCTGGATGAAGACGATCAACTGCTCGCTGAAGATGCACTGAAGGATCTTCCTCAGGCCCAGGCGGAGGCGACCGGGGAAGTGGAAGAACCCGAGCCTGCATTCGATTTCCCGGAAGAGGCGCCAGGCGCAACCGATGATTCAGAACCGGAAGCGGAAGTTGAAGAAGAACCCTCTGAACCTGAACCGGCCGAACCGGAGATGGAAGCCGTTGAAGCTGAGGTGCCCACACCCGAACCGGAAGACCTGCCGGATGCGTTTCCGATGGAAACCGAAGTTGAACCGGAAGCTGAGGCAGAACCAGAACCTGCAGAAGAAGTGGAAGCAGAACTCCCTTCAATGGAAACGGAAGAAGCGGAAGAAGAAGTCGAAGTCGATTTTGCAATAGAGGATGAACCCACAACAGTACAACTGGATGAATACGAAATTGAACAACCGGCGGAGGAAGCCCTGACAACCGAGGAAGACACGGAAGAGGAGGAGGAACCTGAACCGGAACCCGTTCCTGAACCTCTGGATCTCAGCTACGACGAAGAAGACCACGAGGTCATTCATCCACCATCTTCTCTCAGCGGAACCGCCGCGGGTAAATCCCTTCTTTCTGACGAAGATATTGAGCGGATCGCGAAACGAGTCGTTGAAGTACTGGGGCGCGATGCCCTGAAAGAAGTGGCATGGGAAGTCATTCCTGTTGTCGCGGAAGAGGTTGTCCGGAGCCGGATACGGGAACTTGAGCAGGAACAGGATTGAACTACCAGATCAGGTACGATATCCTCAAGCCGTCATGAAGAAGCTTGCTAACCGCAAAGTCCACGCGTTGTTCATAATGCCATCTTCCACGATACGTGGTTTGGCTTTGTTGTGCTGTATGATGGCATCGGTCTGGATCGCATGCGTACCCAAACAGCAGCCCGCAACGACTCCCATTGTACAAACCGCTCCCAGCGAAACAACGTTGGAAACACAGCGCGCCATCCAGGATATTCAGACACAGTTCCGGGAAGGCCGAATGTATGCGGAGATCGGCTACACCTCCGATGCGCGGCGTTTGATGGATGAAGCCACCGACATGCTGTTCAACCAGCCTGATCCGGTGCGCCAGGATCCCGATTTCCAGACATTTTCGCATGATCTGCTGAAGCAGATTCACGCTATGGAAATGGAATGGGTTGCCAAAGGAGACACATACACAGAAGCAGACACAGGAGAACAACCGAACCTGATCATTGGAGAACAACTGACTGAACTTTCTGATACAGAAGCCAGTACCGAACGGAAGCTGATTGAAGAACAGACGGTCAAGAGTGAGATTCCCATAGAGCTGAACAAACAGGTTCTGTCTTTTGTAAAGGCCTACTCAGAACGGCTCAAACCCGTTATCTCTGCCAGCCTGGCACGTTCCGGACGATATGAATCGATGTTCCGGCGAATTTTCAACGAAGAAGGTGTACCGGAAGAACTGATTTATCTGCCAATCGTAGAGAGCGGTTACAAAACATTTGCCCTTTCCCATGCCCGTGCCAAAGGCATCTGGCAGTTCATGTCCGGCACAGCCCGACTGGAAGGTTTAACGGTGGACTGGTGGGTGGATGAACGATGTGAACCCGAACTGTCTACACGGGCAGCGGCACGCCATCTTAAACGGCTCTACGATTACTTTGGCGACTGGTATCTGGCTCTCGCCGCATACAACGCCGGCCAGGGCAAAATTTCACGTGCAATCCGGCGGGCGGGCAGCCGCGACTTCTGGCAAATCGCCCGCCATCGGTGGTTACTCAGACGTGAAACAAAAAACTATGTCCCGGCATTTCTGGCAGCTCTCATTATCGCCAAGGACCCGGAACGGTACGGATTCGGGGATATAGAATATGAAGAACCTCTCCAATATGATACCGTTACGGTTGATTCGTGTACCGATCTGCGTGTCATTGCCCGACTCAGTGATACCACCGTCCGGAGAATTCAGGAGATGAACCCGCATATCCGCCGACTCACAACACCGGTCAGCAACAAACCGTTTCTGGTTCGGATTCCGGATGGAAAACAGGACCAGTTTGAGACACAGTTTGCTCAGTTACCGGAAAAGGAACGGGTTACACTCCGATACCATCGGGTGCGAAACGGAGAAACCCTCTCCCACATCGCCCGCCATTACCAGACATCGGTATCCGCCATCTGCAAGGCCAACGGTATTCGGAACAGTCGATTGATCCGGGCAAACAGCACCCTGGTCATTCCAATCGGACAAGGTCACGATTACTATTATCCGCAACCATCGGACAACGCAGTAGGCAAACCCGCATATCCCACCGGCAAGAAGCTGGTACACCGGGTTCACAGGGGCGATACGCTGTTTGCAATTGCGCGTCGTTACCGGACCGATGTAAAGAGCGTGCAGGAGTGGAATGGACTGAATGGAACGTTGCTGAAACCGGGACAGAATTTGACGGTTTACTACAATCAGTCCAAATCCCGCAACATTCAAAGGCCGGCACAGGCGGCCACAATACCGGACGGTTACCATCGGGTTCGACGCGGTGATACGCTGTACTCACTGTCCAAGCAATATGGTGTGAGCATTGGCGAACTGAGAAGATGGAACAATTTGCGGGGGAGCCTGATCCACCCCGGTGACCTGATCCGGATCCAGAATATCTAGCTTCATGGTTGTCAAGCTGTCCTCAGCAGACCTCGCCGGTATCCTTGCAGAACCGGTAACCGTTGAGGTGGACATTTCGGACGGTTTGAGTACATTCAATATTGTCGGCATGCCCGATACGGCCATCAAAGAAAGCAGGGATCGTATCCGTTCTGCCATCAAAAACTCCGGGTTTACCTTTCCAGGCAGACGAGTCACCGTCAATCTGGCTCCTGCAGACATCCGGAAAGAAAGCTCCCGCGTAGACTTGCCCATCGCACTGGGGATTCTATCCAGTTCATCGCGCATCCTTCCCCGCAAAACGCTGAACGGACACCTTTTTATCGGTGAGCTGTCCCTTGACGGGACCGCCCGGCCGGTCACGGGGGTACTGAGCATCGCTCTTTTGGCCAGAAAACGGAAAATGACACTCGTGGTACCGGAGCCCAACTATCCGGAGGCAGCCAGTGTGGAAGGTCTCCATGTAATGCCGTACCGGTCTCTGAACCAGTTGACTGCCATGCTCACGGGAAAGGAAGAAGTACCCATTCCCCAGGTGGACACCGGACAACCGGCACCCGCTTATCCCGTTCTGATGGAGGACATACACGGCCAGGAACATGCGAAAAGGGCTATGATTATTGCCGCTGCAGGTAACCACAACATCCTGATGTACGGCCCGCCGGGATCCGGAAAGAGCATGCTGGCAAAAGCACTGCCGTCCGTCCTGCCACGCATGACACCGGACGAGCAGATCGAAACCACCATGATTCACTCCGCGGGAGGGGTACTCAATCAACAGGGACTTCTGACGGTAAGACCATTCAGAGCCCCGCATCACACCATTTCCCATATCGGCCTGATCGGCGGCGGAACCCGTCTGAATCCGGGTGAGGTTTCATTTGCCCACAATGGTGTGCTGTTTCTGGACGAATTTCCCGAGTTTCCCAGACGGACATTGGAAGTTCTCCGACAGCCCATGGAAGACGGACATGTCCGCATTTCCCGCGCTTCGGGTTCGGTGACGTTTCCGTCTCGCTTCCTGCTGGTGGCCGCCATGAACCCCTGTCCATGCGGGTTCTTCGGATCCAAAGAACGGGAATGCCGATGCACACCCAACCGCATTTCCACTTATCGCAGCCGGTTGTCCGGACCGCTTCTGGATCGGATTGATCTGCTGGTTCATGTGCCGCAGATCCCACTGGAACAGATGGTCGAAAAGGAAAGCAGCCGGCAATCGACAGATATCCAGGATCAAATCAATCGGGCCCGGGAACGCCAGCAGCAGAGGACCGGATGCCCCAACGCCTATATACCGGAAGCCCGGTTGAAGGACGCCTGTAAAATGACAGCAGAAGCGGAGAAGCTGCTCCTGCAGGCCGCCCGTAACATGAAACTCTCTTCCCGAAGCTTCAACCGAATCATGAAAGTATCCCGAACCATAGCCGATCTGGACGATTCCGCCGCCACCATACAGCCGGTTCACATCGCGGAAGCACTTCAGTACAAGCTCAGCGATTTCTTCTCAACCGACATTACCTATGATTGAACTGGACTTCTATCCGTATCAACCATTTTCACCCGGCATGAACATGGCCCTGGATGAGTACTTCCTGAAATACGGGACCGGGATTGCGGTTCGTCTTTACGCATGGGAACCCGGTGCCGTATCGCTCGGAAAATCCCAGACACTGGAACAGGCGGTGAATGTACCGTATTGCAGAAAACACGGTATTCCGGTGGTGAGGCGCAGCACCGGGGGCGCCGCCGTTTACCATAAGGGAGATGTGACCTACATGGTAGCCGCTCCTCTTCGCACCTTCAAAGACAGCAGCGTGATCGGCTGTTATCGTGACATCGCGCGCATCCTGCTGGCTACCTTCCACCACCTGGGCTTGACATGCCGATTCGCCGGTACCGTAAGCGCGATCAATCGCCGTCATGGTCTCAAATCGGGCATTGCCTGTTTTCTGTTGCCCTCCGACTATGAGATTGTTTTCGAAGGACGGAAGCTGGTGGGAAATGCCCAGCGTCGGGAATCCACCCGCCTGATCCAGCACGGATCCATTGCATGGGACTTTGACTACACGGAAACCGCCGCACTCTTGAACGCACCGGAAGAAAAGCTGAAGGAAAAGGTCACGGCTGTTCTGGATCACCATCCACACAAGACACCGTTTGATCTACAGACGGCCATGATCACCACCTTGAAACGGAATGGATTCGAGGTGAATCTGCGCGGTCCGGTACTGGACCATATAGATCGGGATAAAGTATTTGAACTGCTGGAGGCCTTCCCTTTACAATAAGCATGCAACCAAAAAACCGATCGAATTCCAACTTGATTGGCGTGAACAGGAGTGCCCCATGAATCGAGCAGCACTGATTTCGGTCAGTAACAAAGACGGCATCGTCCCATTTGCCAGAGAATTGAACGCACTGGGTTTTGACCTGCTGTCTACCGGGGGAACCGCCCGGCAATTGAAAGAGAACAACATACCGGTTCAACCGGTGTCCGATCAGACGGGATTTCCCGAGATTCTGGACGGCCGTGTAAAAACGCTTCATCCCCGTATACATGGGGGAATTCTGGCGGACCGGAACAACCGCGATCATCTCGCTCAGCTGAAAGAACTGGACATCTCTCCGATTCACCTGGTCTGCGTCAACCTGTATCCGTTCCGCGAAACCGTGGCAGCCGGGGCGGAACTGGATGAAGTCGTGGAAAACATCGATATCGGGGGACCCTGCATGCTTCGGGCCGCGGCAAAGAACTTCCGCAACGTGATCGTCCTGGTAGACCCGGCGGATTATGAACCCGTCCTGCAGCAGTTGAAGGAAGGGGATGTGTCTGCTGAGTTCAGAATGGAACTGGCCCGCAAAGCATTTGCCCATACCGCATCCTACGATGTGGCCATCAGCGGATACTTCCGGAAACGGACAGCAACGGAGCACGCGCCCCTCTTTCTGGAATTCAACCATCACCAGGCGCTGCGTTACGGTGAAAACCCCCATCAGCAGGCGGCCTTCTATGCCGAACCGGATGCCCCGGCCGACACCCTGCCCCACCTCATCCAGTTGCAGGGAAAGGCACTTTCCTACAACAACATCATGGATGCCGATGCGGCAATCAACATGGTGCGGGAATTCGAGGAACCGGCTGCCGTTGTTGTCAAACATGCCAATCCCTGCGGGATCGGACGGGATCGGGCGAGTCTGGCCCTCGCTTTTGAACGGGCCCACAGTACCGATCCCCAATCCGCTTTCGGGGGCATTATTGCGCTGAACCGTAAAGTCGATGCAGAACTGGCGGACCGGATTGCCGGGTTTTTCGTTGAAGTGGTGATCGCCCCGGCTTTTGATGAAGCCGCCAAAACCCGTTTTGCCCGGAAAAAGAACCTGCGCATTCTACAACTCCCGATTGGCAAAGCAGGGACACCGTACAATGAATACAAGCGGATACGGGGCGGCCTCCTTGTACAAGATGCAGATACCATCACAGAATTACCGGAAGACTGGAAAATCGTCACCACCCGCAAGCCCGATCCCGGCACATTGCGCGGGATGGCGTTTGCGTGGAAAGTCGTCAAGCACGTCAAATCCAACGCCATCGTATTCTGCGGAGAAGATGAAACAATCGGAATCGGGGCCGGTCAGATGAGCCGCGTGGACAGCGTCAAGCTGGCCGTCAGCAAAGCGGTGAAACCCCTTGATCAGGCCATTCTGGCTTCGGACGCCTTCTTTCCGTTCCGGGACTCCATTGATGAAGCGGCCGGCCTGGGTGTTCGGGCGATCGTCCAACCCGGCGGTTCCGTGCGCGATTCAGAAGTCATTGAAGCTGCCGAAGAACACGGCATCCCCATGATATTTACCGGCATCCGCCATTTCCGGCACTGATGCAACCCACCTGAAACAGGAGGAAATGAATGAACGCAATGCACCTGTTGCCTTATGAGACCGGCTGGATTGAAATGGTGTGCGGATGTATGTTTTCGGGCAAAACGGAAGAACTGATCAAACGGCTGCGCCGTGCTGAAATTGCCCGGTTGAATCTGGCCGTTTTCAAACCGGAAATCGACCAGCGCTATGCGCGCAAGAAGCTGGCATCGCACAGCAGTCTGCTGTTTGATGCAACCCTTGTTTCCCATTCCTCCGAAATCCTGGATGCGGTCAACGATGAACATGTGGTCGGAATCGATGAGGTCCAGTTCTTTGACGAAGGCATCCGGGAAGTGGCCCGGGAACTGGCCAATCGCGGCAAGCGCGTCATCTGTGCCGGACTGGACCAGGACTATCTGGGCAATGCCTTTGAAAACACCATCCAGATGATGGCGGAAGCAGAGTATGTCACCAAACTGCTGGCCATCTGCGTCAAATGCGGGAACCCGGCCAACCGGACCCAGCGCAAGGTGAAAGGTGGCGAACGGATTGTGGTCGGTGCCGCCGACCTTTACGAGGCCCGTTGCCGGAAGTGTTTTGATCCGGAATTGAAAGATGACGGAAAGGAGTAGCACACATGAATCTCAACCCATCCATTTTCCGGAAATATGACATTCGTGGAATCGTCGACTCCGACCTGACTGACGAAACCGTTCGAACCATCGGACTGGCCTATGGAACATTCCTGAAAGAGGAAATTGAAAAAGAAACCGCCACCGTGGTGATTGCCGGAGACGCCCGTGCATCCACGCCGCGTTTCATCAGATGTCTGACCGAAGGGTTGAACCATCTGGGCATCCGGGTGCTGAATGGCGGACTGGTGGCGACCCCGGTGCTATATTTCGCAGTCCACAATATGGACGTTGACGGCGGCATCATGGTCACAGCGAGTCACAATCCGCCGGAATTCAACGGATTCAAGATGATGGCCGGTACAACCACACTGTCCGGGGACGATATCCAGGCCGTTTTCCGCATCGGATCGGACACCCACTGGGATTCCGTACCGAAAACCGATCCGGACAAACCCAACGAGGGTGTGGACATTGAGACCCCTTATCGCGCATATTTCGCAAACCAGTTCCCCGCCGGTGCGGCGGGCGGACTCCGGGTCGTCGTGGATGCGGGTAACGGCATTGCCGGTCCGCTGGCTCCCCGCATTTTCCGGGATATGGGCGCCGAGGTGAAAGAACTTTACTGCGAAGTGGACGGTTCATTCCCCAATCATCATCCCGATCCCACCGTGGAAGCCAACATTGCAGACATGATCAAGACTGTTCAGTCCGGCGGGTGGGATGCCGGCATTGCGTTCGACGGCGACGGTGACCGCGTCGGCGTGGTGGACGACAAGGGACGGATCATCTGGGGTGACCAGTTGCTCGCTCTGTTTGCGAAAGACATTCTGCGGAAAACGAAAAGCGGCACCTTCATCGGAGAAGTCAAGTGCAGTCAGGTCCTCTACGATGAGATCGAGAAAGCCGGTGGTACCGCCATCATGTGGAAAACCGGTCATTCCATCATCAAGCGGAAAATGAAAGAGGAAGGGGCATTGCTGGCCGGTGAAATGAGCGGCCATCTGTTTTTCGCGGATCGCTATTTCGGATTCGATGACGCCATGTATGCAGGCGCCCGTCTCCTGGAAATGATCCGGAATTCGGGCCAAGCCCTGTCGGACATTTTTGACGATCTGCCCAAAATGATCAGCACGCCGGAACAGAAAGTCGATTGTCCGGATGAGACCAAGTTTTCCGTAATTGACAATATGGTGGAAGCTGTGGAATCCGGCAATGCGGATCTACCCGGTCTGAAGAAACTGATTACCATTGACGGCCTCCGGATGGTATTTGAGAAGGGATGGTCCCTCATCCGGGCTTCCAATACCCAGCCGGTACTGGTACTGCGCTTTGAAGCGGAAACGGAACAGGCGTTGAATCAAATCCGGAAACTCACCATGGAATTCCTCAACAGACATTTGAATAGCTGAAGGCTCACGGGGGTATCAGGAGTCAGCTGTACGGATGCCGAAACACAACTGCTCCCACAACCGTACAGCCAGTCATGCGTGTATAGTTTGTTAAGGAGGAGATATGGAATCCCTGAACCGCCTGATTCGCGTACTCGGTTCCCCGACCGAGGTTTTCAAGAGTGCGAAGGAAGCCCCCAAATTGTTTATTCCCATTCTGGTCGTTACCCTGCTGATGACCGGAACCATGGCGTACTATTCATTCAATGTTGACGCCGCTGCCATTATTGAAAAGGGCATCGAGTTGTCGGGCCGCGCCGACCAGATTCCAGCAGACCGGATGGAACAGATTGTCAATGCGCAATCCAAAGTCATGAAATACAGCATCCCCGGTGGAACACTGATCATGATGCCCATTGTCCTGTTCCTGATGGGACTTTATTTTTACATCATGGGCAAGATCATGGGTGGTGAAGCAAACTATGGACAAAGTACCGCCATCGTGGTGTATGCACAGGGACCCACGCTGATCTGGATCGTGGTGGCACTGGCCATCATGTTCATGGGAGATTTTTCAACAACACTCCAGCAGGATCTCATCCCATCCAACCTGGCCTATTTCCTCGATCCGGAAACGGTGGGTCGGAAACTTCATGCGCTCGCCTACTCCATTGACTTCTTCAAGATCTGGCAGGCCATCCTGATGATCCTGGGATTCTCGGTCATGACCGAAAGTAAACTGAGCAAGTCCGCTGCTGTTGTACTGGTGCCGTGGGCCCTGATCGTCGCCATCAGCCTGCTTTTTGTTCGTTGAGGCATCATGTCTAAGAAAATACTGATCCCAATCATTGTTGTGGCCGCCATCACCATGATCGCACTTGGTGTGATGTCCAAACAGGAGAAAGGGAAATGGGTCTTCATGGAGGAAGTGGGCAAAGGTGAGTTTACCGACACCATATCCGCCACCGGGTCTCTGGTGCCCCGCAACCAGGTGGACATCATGTCCGACGTAATGGGCAAGATCATTGAACTGCCGGTCAAGGAAGGGGACATGGTGGAAGCCGGCCAACTGGTGGTGCGGATCGATGACAAGGACCTGAAAAGTGAAGTGGAACGCCAGAAAGCCGCATTGCGAATGGCGGAAATTCAGGTACAGAATCAGCAGGTGAACGTAGAGAAAGCTCAACGGGAATTCAAACGGAAAAGCCGGCTGTTCGAAAACGACCTGATCTCAAAAGAGGAATTTGAACTGGCTGAAACCACCCTGGAAGGCGCTCGCCTGACCCTCAAACAGACCGAAGAGAATGTACTCCAATCCAAAGCGATTCTTCAGAAATCTTTGGAGCTATTGGACAAAACCGCCATCCGTTCTCCAATCAAAGGCCGGGTGACAGCCCTGCACAAAGAACTGGGTGAGCAGGTCATTCAAGGGACCGTCAATGTCCCGGGCTCCGTCATTATGGAAATCAGCAACATGTCCGCAATCGATCTGGAAGTCGAAGTCAACGAGATCGAATCGGCCCGCATCCGCACCGGGATGGAAGCGGATGTGACCCTGGAAGCGCTGGTGGACCAGAAGTTCCGCGGAAAAGTGGTGGAAATCGGGCAGTCCGCGTACAAACCCACCGGTAGGGATGTCTCCGTATTTCAGGTCCGGGTGGAATTGCTGGAACTGGACAGCGCCATGAAACCGGGTATGACCGGGCGTGCGGAAATCGAAATTGCCCGCAAGAAAGACGCCGTCTATGTACCCATTCAGGCAGTCAGAACCGATGATGACACCGCAGAGAAATTCTGCTTTGTGGATGAGAACGGTACGGCCAAAAAGGTGGAAGTGGAAACGGGACTCAACAACGACGCCACCACCGAAATCGTTTCCGGACTGGAACCGGGGCAAACGGTCATTACCGGACCTTATCGGACCCTCAAGAACCTCAAGGAAGGTGAAGCGGTCCGGGAAAAGAAGAAAGACTGATGTTGATCCGGGTAGAAAATCTGACCAAACGATACCGCATGGGATTTGAAGATATCCATGCACTGGATAATGTAACATTTGAAATCAATCATGGAGAATTCCTGTCTGTTATGGGCGCATCCGGATCCGGCAAGTCCACCCTGATGAACCTGCTCGGATGCCTGGACACACCCAGTGAAGGCCGTTATCTGCTCAAGGACGTGGACGTATCCGAAATGAAGGATGAAGAACTGGCCCATGTCCGGAACCGGGAAATCGGATTTGTTTTTCAGACATTCAACCTGCTCCCCGATCTCACGGCTCTGCACAACGTGGAAGTGCCCCTGATCTACAACGGCATCAAACGGAAGGAACGGCTGGAGCGAAGCGCCGCCATGCTGGAAGCGGTGGGCATGAAGGACCGGATGGACCATCGGCCCAATCAGCTCTCGGGCGGTCAACGGCAACGGGTGGCCGTTGCACGGGCACTGATCAACGGGCCTGCCCTGCTGCTTGCTGACGAACCCACCGGTAACCTGGATTCCAAGACGTCGTCCGAGATCATGGACCTGTTTCAGCAGCTCCACGGAAACGGCCATACCATCATCCTGGTGACCCACGAGCCGGATATCGGCGCAATGGCGGAACGGACCATCGTCCTGAAAGACGGTCAAATTGAAGAGGATGTGCGCAATGTTCATTGAGAATCTTTTTCTGGCCGTCAAATCCATCATGGCCAACAAAATGCGCAGTTTCCTGACCACGCTTGGGATCATGATCGGCGTCTGTTCCATCATCACCGTGGTGGCGCTGATCCAGGGCATCTTCGCCACCATCGATCGTCAAATCCAGGAAATGGGCACCAACATCGTCACCATCCAACCGCATATGGAGGCCCGCAACATCGCCGATTATATGAAGAACCGGCCCGAACTGTCCCTTGAAGATGCGGCAGCACTGAGGCGCGCCATCAGCGGTATCGAAGACCTGGCCCCCATCGTGGCCATGAGCGCAGAGCTGAAGGTCGAAGGCATGAGCCGAAACAGCTTCATTTACGGGGCGCATCCGGAGTATCAGGATATCAACGGCCAATATGTGGAACGGGGCCGGTTTATTACCGATCTGGATCTGGAATACCGCCGCAAAATTGCCGTTATCGGACAGGAAGTGGTCAAGTCTCTGGAACTGGGCAAGAACCCCATCGGACGTTATATTGAAATTCTCAATGTACCCTACAAAATCGTCGGCGTGATGGAAAAACGGGGATCCTTCTTCGGACAATCCTGGGATGACTTTGTGTTTATCCCCATCACCTCATCGCTGGACTTATTCGGCCGGAATGCAGGACGATCCGTTACCATTCAGTTCCGGGTTGCCGATCTGAACCAGATTGAGATGGTGAAACAGCAATGCGAAGCCATCCTCCGTCAACGGCACAATATCGGTCCGGACGATCCCGATGATTTCCGTATCTCCACCCAACAGGACATCATCGAAGACTTTTCCAATACCACCAGTGTCATTACAGCCATCGTGGCCGGGATCGTGGGAATCTCGCTCCTGGTTGGCGGTATCGGCATCATGAACATCATGCTGGTAACCGTAACTGAGAGGACCCGGGAAATCGGTATCCGCAAGGCGGTGGGTGCCACCCGCAAGAACATCCTCTCCCAGTTTCTGATCGAAGCCATCACCCTCAGCTTTTTTGGAGGTGCAATCGGCATCGGTCTCGGTATGCTGCTGGGGAACGGCCTGGCCACCATGATTCCCAACTTTCCACCTGCCCACACACCGGTATGGGCAGTGCTTCTCGGCTTTGGTTTCTCCACCGGAGTGGGTGTACTTTTCGGGGTCTACCCGGCCGCCAAAGCCTCCACCCTGAATCCCATTGACGCCCTGCGATACGAATAAAACACGGGGGAGCATCCTGTGCTCCCCTTTCTCCTGAACCGTCCATTTTTTGCTCTTTGTGTTGTGGAAAAGTTCAACATTGGCGGTGTCGTCCTGCTCCCTTCGTCGAAGATTCAGTCATTTTTTCATAATTCCTGAGAAAAACCCGACTCGCTACTTAAGAAAAACAACATATGCGCACATTTTCACAAAAAAGAACCCGCATGCATTGACTTTGGGACCGTTTAAGTCTAATCTAGTACATAAGTCCCAGATAAGGGGGGGAAGGTGTCATACATCAGCATTGTAAAGAAGTTGGGGGGGTAATCGTGAAACGGTTCACAATTATCATCCTGCTCGCCTGTTTTGGTGCGTTGTCGGTCATGTCACAGAATTCACTCGACGTTTCTGTGGATGCGCAGATGGGGTACAGTTTCCTGTCATCCGAAGATGGAACGTTCTACCAGAATCATGTCGACCTGACCGAGGGATTTCTGCTTGAAAACCTGAAGGTAACCGCCCGTTCCAAGACCCACAGCTGGTTCGACCAGTTTGATCTGAAGGCCAGAACCGGTGACCGGTTGGATACCGGCCGGATGGTCCGTTTTGATATCCGGAAAAACGGTGCGTATACGTTCACGTTGAAACAGAAACTCAGTTACGACTATCTCCAGGATGAACAGTTCAATTTCGGCGCATCCGACCGGAATATCGCCCGTTCGTCCCTGGATGCACAATTCCGCTGGACCAGCTTCGACAACGTCGTGCTCGTAGCCGGGTATTCACTGGTGGAAACAAACGGCTGGTCCAACCTGGCCTATTCAGGCTGGCTGGATGTCTTTCCGCTGGCATTGGATATGGATACATCCCGGGAAACCGTAACGGCCGGATTTGATTACCATCGCGGCGCGTTCCGTGCTTCGCTGCGTCAGTCCTGGGTTACGCTGGAACGGAACAATACGCCCACCGGGGTTGCCCGAAACACCGGTTTCTCTCCGTATGCGATCGACCTGACCGCCACACGGACAGGGGACACGGAAGTGGACGCACCGGTAACATCGGTCAAACTGGATTACGGCGGAGCCCGCTGGCAGGTCAGTGGCTCCTGGATGCGCCAGGATGCGACGCTGGAACAGGATCGGATGGATCTCAAATCCTACCTGTTTGCCGACATGGGTTCCCGTACCGACTTCCTCACCACGTGGGCGGGTGAATCAGACGCGCCCCTTGATCGCGCCTCTTTCCAGGTCAGCGTAATGCCGTGGGATATGGTAACGGTATCCTATGATGCAGACTGGATGAGCATGGAAACCACAACCAGCCAGGTAATGGACCGTTCCATGATGATGTATGGAACGGGTACCGAACCGCTCGTGACCCTGTCCGAGTCCGGTTCCACCGCTTACCGCTATGAGCATGAGCGGATGAACCATGGTCTGACGGTGGACATCCGACCCGCAAAGGGCTGGACCATATCCCTCATCGCCCGACGCGATGACGGCGATATCCTTCAAAGCAAGATCGCGACCGGCGAAACCGATATGCTGATCGACGACGAATATACCATTGATCATACCGAACTGAAGGTTCGCTGGCGGTTTGACAAGGGATCGATGGCTGCTTCCATTTTTCATGAAAGCATCGATGATCCCACATTCAGGACCGCAGGCGACAAACGTGACGGATACAGTTTCAGTGGTGACTATATGCTGACGGATACCCTGACCGGCACACTGATGGTGCAGCAGGATGAACGGAAGAACGATGATCCTTCCATCCAGTTGAACAACAAGAACAGCCTGATTGATCTGGGATTCCAGTATGCGCCCAGCAAGACATTCTCCATCGGTTTCGGACATACCCGCATGGAACTGGACTTTTCCACCCTGATGTTCTTCGCGGAAGGTCACGGCGCTGCGGCGGAAGGCCTCGACGGTTCCGAATTCGTTCAGGAAGGGTACTATCTGAATACCCGCTGGGTGAAGGGCAAGTTCAGCGGCATGATCACCGCATTCTATATGGATGATAACGGCGCTTCGTTCCCGCTTTCCAACTGGAACGCACGGGCGTCCTTCCAGTATCGGATCACCGATTCACTGGCAGCTCTGCTTTCCGCCCGTTGGTTTGACTATGCGGAAGATCTCGAACCACTTCGTGAATATAACCTGAACCAGGTCATGATCGGCCTGCGCTGGATGTACCGGTAGGAGGGGAACATGATCCGGAAATTTGCTAAATTGCTACTGGTTCTGCCCCTTGCCGCACTGATGATTGCACCCGCACAGGCGCAGGTGGGCGATGAAATGTGTATGGAATGCCATGACGGCATTCAGGCCGCCGTAGCCAAAACCGTGCACGTTCAGGCCAACGGCGTTTCCTGTGAAAGTTGCCACGGAAACGGAGACCAGCACGTCGAAGACATGACGGCCGACACCATCCGGTCATTCCGCAATCCCAATCCGGAAATGATCCGCGAATCCTGCGGACAATGCCATGGGGATATGCATCCGATCGCTTCATCTCATCTGCAGGAAGGGGAATCCTGCCTCTCCTGTCACAATATGGGTCATACCACGGCCTATGTGGACGGAGACAAGACACCGGAACGGGCATTGGTCAAGACAGCCACAACCGATCTGTGTTTCAACTGCCATCCGGGCATGCGGGCCAAGACATCACGCCCCTATCACCATCCCGATGATGATTTTGAAAATGGCTGTGTTCAGTGCCACAATCCGCACGCCACCCGCGCAAACCTGATGGGACATCGGATGGACGACCGGTGTGGAAGCTGCCACCCGGAAGCCGCCGGACCTTTCATGTATGTTCACCTGGGCAACCAGGAACATGGTTGCGTCAACTGCCACGATCCGCATGGATCAACGCAGCCCGATTTGTTGAATCGGCACAGCACCCGCGTGCTATGCCTTTCATGTCATACCGATACGCCTGCTTTCCATGATCAGACAAATCCGTTATACCGGGAGTGCACGGCGTGTCACAGTGCGGTTCATGGGTCAAACGTCAACAATCTATTGATGGAATAACAGAAATGGGGAGGTGTCCACTTTCTTGTGATTCATCAAGAAATCTTTTTTGGGGTTTAATCGTTTCATTTGAAAAAGGAGGGTCTTTTATGAAGCGTCTGTTCGTACTACTTATCGTGGCATCATGCCTCACATCCGCCATGGCGATGAACCACGGCGGTGATCCGGCTGAAGCCTACGCAAATGCGCAGAATCCGCAGGTGATTCAGATGATCGACAATCTGCGTACATTCCTGCATCAGAAGCAGGACAAGCGGTTCAAAGCCGCAGCGGAAAACCAGTATGTCGGTTCTGAATACTGTATGGCATGCCATACCTGGAGCAAGCGCATCCTGCCCGGCACCAAACACTTCCAGTTCCTGCGCCGGCCGATTCCGGAATGGACCCTGGTTTCCGGCAAGGGCATGATGGGAGATATGGACGGAAACGGTCAGGATGATTTCCTGGATGGACTGGACTTCAACACCATCAGTTCCGCTTTCGATGCGTACAAGCCCAATGCACCGATCCTGTCGGTGGAAAACGGCCAGTACTACATCACCATTGGCGAACTGAAAATGCCTGTTGTCTTCACCCAGGCCGGCTTCACCGGTGGACAGCAGCGGATGACGGTCCGCATTCCGGTCACCGATACCGACAACGGCTGGTCCCGGTCCCCGTACTGGGCACCGATCAGCTGGACCGGTTCCGCATGGGCACCGTATTCCGCATCCAACTGGTATGACGGCAATACTCCCATCTATGATTCCACCACCACGTCTGCCGATCTGAACCAGGCCGGCAACTATTCCAAGAACTGTGTGGGCTGCCACAGCACCGGCATGCGCGACATCTACCAGGATGCTTCCGGCGAATGGGTGTTCAAGGCATATCCCGCATCCCTGTACGAAGAAAACGATCCGATGTACTTCGACTATGATGGGGACGGCATCTACGATCTGATGAACATCGGCTGCGAAGCCTGCCACGGCGCCGGCGGCAACCACGTGCTGGGTGCCGGCGATCCGGATGCGATGCTGGGTGAAGCCGATCTCGCTGCCCCGCTGGGCAATGAAGTCTGCGGTCGCTGCCACTCGTCCTTCTCTTCCGTACCGAATCATACCTTCAGCTGGCCGTTTGACGATGCCAACATGGTCAACTGGACCCCGTATACGGGTGCTCCGCTGGCAGATTACTATGATGACACGGCAGCCAGATGGCCGGACGGCAAACACTCCAAGTCCGGACGTCCGTACACCGACTATATCAAGTCGTCCAAGCCGACCTATGCCCATCATATGGTCACCTGCGCAGAATGCCACAGCCCGCACAGTGCTCGGGCCGAATATCAGTTGAGAACCCACATCGAAGATGGTGATCTGGACATCGAAACTGAATTCGAAAACAACACCCTGTGCCTGGCCTGCCATGCCACACATGGGGCGTTTGAAGAAATCACCAAGGAAATGGTGGCCGAATACGAGCTGTATGAAGGCGCCATCGGTGAAGTCGTGGCCGCGCACTCCAATCACCCCTACGGACCGGAACGGGAAATGGGTCTGAGCCGCTGCACGTTGTGCCATATGCCCACAACCAGTGGACATGGCACACTGACCACGCCGTCCCATGCATTTGAGTGCATTTCCCCGGAAAAGACCCTGATGTACCAGGCGGAAGGCGGCATGCCCAACTCCTGCGCTGTGTCCTGTCATGACCAGAAGGTCAATATCTTCGGTCTGGGTCTGGATCCCAACACCAACAATGCCGTCTGGAACGAACAGTTCGACGTGGATAATGCCACCGAACTGCAGAAGTACTATGGACCGGGCGGTCTCTGGTGGGATACCACACCGGAAGAATAGTTCGCACGTTACCACTCTAATGTGCTCAATAGCAAAGGGGAGCTTCGGCTCCCCTTTCTTTTTTCTGTTTTGAACAGATGTGGTTGGATTACTGCAGGATCATCCGCTGCAGCGACCGGATCCGATCTCTGAGTTCCGCCGCCTCTTCAAATTTCAGTTCTTTGGCCAGCTTCTTCATCTGCTTTTCCAGTTCAGCCATATGAACCAGTAATTCTTCCCGATCCATGTCCGGCTCATCCAGTTTCGGCACCGTCACATAATCCTGCTCGAAAATCGAACCCAGTACATCCTGAATGTTCTTCACAATGGACTCCGGCGTGATACCGTGTTCTTCATTATAGGCCTTCTGGATTTCCCGGCGACGGCCGGTTTCGGCCAGTGTCGCCCGGATTGAGTCGGTTTCTTTGTCCGCGTAAAAAATGGCCGTTCCCCGCACGTTTCGCGCGGCCCGTCCCGATACCTGGATCAGGGACCGCGTGGACCGGAGGAACCCTTCCTTGTCTGCATCCAGTACCGCCACAAGGGATACTTCGGGCAAGTCCAATCCTTCCCGCAGCAGGTTGACCCCCACCAGTACGTCGAACTCACCCAGGCGCAGTTCCCGCAGGATCTGCATACGCTCAATGGTGTCGATGTCTGAATGCAGGTAACGGGATGCGATTCCGATTTCGTCCAGATATTCGGTCAGGTTTTCCGCCATCCGTTTGGTCAGCGTGGTCACCAGCACCCGTTCTTTCCGGTTTACGCGCAGCCGGATTTCTTCCAGCAGGTCGTCCACCTGGTTCTTTGCCGGCCGTATATCCACTTCCGGATCCAGCAGACCGGTTGGACGGATTACCTGTTCCGCCGTGATACCACCAGCCCGTTCCAGTTCATAATCACCCGGTGTCGCGGAAACGTAGAGGATCTGGTTCACCTTCCGCTCCCATTCTTCAAACTTCAGCGGACGGTTGTCCAGCGCGGACGGCAGCCGGAATCCGTATTCGACCAAAGCTTCTTTCCGGCTCCGGTCCCCCCGGAACATGCCCCCAACCTGGGGGACGGTGATATGGGATTCGTCCACGATCATCAGCCAGTCTTCGGGAAAATAGTCCAGTAAGGTGAAAGGAGCCTCCCCTTCCCTGCGTCCCTCAATATGCCGGCTGTAGTTTTCGATTCCCTTGCAGTGCCCCGTTTCCCGCATCATTTCCATGTCAAACGACGTCCGCTGTGCCAGCCGCTGGGCTTCCAGCAGACGCCCTGCATCGTGAAAATACCGGACCCGTTCGTCCATTTCGTCCCGGATCCGAACCAGCGCTTCCGCCATCCGGTCTTCCGGGGTCGCATAGTGGCTGGACGGAAAGATGGTCACATCCTGCAACGCCTCAATCCGCTTGCCGGTCACAATATCAAAACTGGCAATATTGTCGATCTCATCATCAAAGAATTCGATTCGAATACCCGCTTCCTGGTATGTCGGGAAAACCTCCACCACGTCACCCCGTACCCGGAAACTGCCCCCTTCCGCTTCGTACAGGTTCCGCTCGTACTGCATGCTGGCCAGTTCCCGGAGCAATCGTCCCCGGTCCCGTAAGTCGCCCACCGCCAGCGACACCGACATTTCGCTGTAGGTTTCCGGTGATCCCAGGCCATAGATACAGGACACAGACGCCACCACGATCACGTCACGGCGGGTCAGCAGGGAACGGGTAGCGGACAACCGCAGTCCTTCGATGCGTTCATTGATGGAGGAGTCTTTTTCGATATAGGTGTCCGTTTTGGGCAGGTACGCCTCAGGCTGATAGTAGTCGTAGTAGGAGACGAAGTATTCAACCGCATTGTCCGGAAAGAATCCTTTGAACTCCTGGTACAACTGAGCGGCGAGGGTTTTGTTGTGGGCCAGTATCAGCGTGGGCCTGTTGAATCGCTGAATGACGTTGGCCATGGTGAACGTCTTCCCGGAACCGGTAACACCCAGGAGCACCTGATCCCGGTTACCGCTTTCCAGACTGCTCAGAAGTTGGTCAATGGCCCCGGGCTGATCACCGCAGGGCGCGTAATCTGACTTCAACTGAAAGGTCATGCGTCTCCCGGCTGCGTTCTTTACACCATTCAACTGGTGACAAGTTCGCAAATCTATCGGCTTTTCATCAGGGAATGGTAACACAATTCGTCGCGATCAGAAGAACACCTCAGTGCAGCAAGTCACTTATATGGCCGCCATCGAATTGAGGCACAAAGCGAATGCCAGATCTCATAGTCGATCTTCCTACTTAGCATCCTCTTGTCTTTCAGTACACTGTACACTTTACACTGAGAACTTCCGGATTTACCAGTGCCAGTCAAAGAAAGGAATCTTCCGGAATTCTTCATCAAACCCGACATTATCGTAGAAGAATGAACCCGGTGTAAACACGCCCTTCAGTTCTTCAGCGGTGACCTTACCGGTCCTGGCCAGTTTCTGATGCATTTCCTCCATGTAGCCCCGGATCATATAGAAGCTGGCCAGATCAAAGAAGTCACAAATGGCGTTCATCAGTTCCAGTGCCTGGTAGAGTTCCATGGGACCTGTCAGGTCCCCTTCCAGGTGAAGCCGCTTCCAGAACACCTTCTTCGTCAGAAAGAGAGCATAATTGACTTCACACAGGGGAAACTGTTCCCGGAACCGTTCCTTTCCCAGTTGAACAAAGAACTTACCCAGCGTAATCCGGGAGGTGCCCGAAGCAAGGCTGTCCGCCAGTTTGTCCAGTACCTGTCCATTCCTGCGCGTCAATTCCGTATCGTCGAACGTCTGGTAGGTTTTCATGTACTCGCAGTTCCGGATTTCCTGACACCACTGGGACGCCATCCGGTCACGATTGGCCCGAATCACCTGAACCAGCTGGTCCCTTCGCATGTACACCTCCCCGTCGTTGACTGCTTAGAATATAGGAACACCCGCTTGTTCCGTCAACGCACGCTTCTATTCCAACTCCCATTTGGTTACAATGAATCATACTTCGGGAGGTGGTTGTATGGTTCGGTGGCTTCTGTTATTTCTCCTGTTTGCGGGCACTCAGGGTATTTCCCGGGAGATCGCGGTCTCGGTATACCCGCTGGCAGCAATCGCCGGTCAACTGGTTCCGCAAGACGTCCCGGTCATTCATGTTGTCCCGAGCGGTGCCGACCCGCATCATTTTGAACCGACACCTTCTCAGGTTCGGGCCCTGCAGCATGTGGATATTTTCTTCGGTGTGGATGATCATTTTGACGGATGGATCGAACGCTTCCTGCCGGAATCCTGCCTCCGTGTTTACCTCAAGACCAACGAAGACCGGGATGAACATATCTGGCTCTCCATTTCCGGAGGCCGACGAATTGCGAACCGCATGGCCCGTACGCTTGAACAGCAATTCCCGGAACAGGCCGGTCAAGTCGAGGAGAACCATGCCCGGTTTCTGGAAAGCATGCGCAAAGCGGGCGACTCCATTCACCAGATATTGACTCCTTATGCGGGTTCCGGTTTTATCCAGTATCATCCCGCATGGGACACGTTTGCGAAAGAGAACGGCCTGGTCATTACCGGTACACTCAGCAACGGGCACGGCAGAACGGTCTCTGCAAAGCAACTGATGCAGATACTGAACCAGGCCCGGCAGACGGGTACCCGGACGGTTGTCATCGGACTTCATGTTCAAGCACCGGTTGTCCGGACCGCGGTTCGTGAATTGAACGGAAAACTGGTCCGACTTGATGCGATCGGCGATCCCGCAAAACCCGATCGTGACAGCTATCCGGAACTGCTGATCATGAATGCCAGACTCCTTGCCGAGGGTTTTCATGAGTGATCCAGTACCGCCGGTGGTTCAGATCTCTGAACTCACCGTGCACTATGGAGATTATGTCGCACTGGACCGGGTGACACTGGACCTCAGAGCAGGAGAAATTGTGTCCATCGTGGGGCCCAACGGCGGCGGAAAAACAACTTTACTGAAGGTGATGCTGGGCTTCAAGAAATGGGACAGTGGCACCGTGAGCATCTTGGGAACATCTCCGGGGAATACACCGCCGGGTGCCATTGGTTACCTGCCTCAACTGGATGGATCACGAACGCTGTTTCCCATTCAAGTGAGAGACGTTGTACTGATGGGACGGACATCACGCATGGGAATCCCGGCTGTAGCCCGGACGGAAGATCGATCGGCCGTTGAAAAGGCGCTGCGTGACATGCACATCACGGAATTGGAAAACGTCCCATTCCGTTCCCTGTCCGGAGGACAGAAACAACGGGTCCTGATCGCACGGGCTCTCGCCATGGAACCGGAAATTCTCATTCTGGACGAGCCCTCAACGGGATTGGATATGGTCTCCCAGGAGGATTTCTACGGCATTCTCCAACATCTGAAAACGGAACGGGGAATGGCCATTCTCATGGTTTCCCACGATATCGGCGTTGTTTCCAGAACCGTCGATCGAATCGCATGCCTGAACCGGCAGATTCACTACCACGGTCCGGGAGATCAGCTTCCGGAAAGCGTGTTTGAAGAGACCTTTGGTCGCAATGTCCAGGTACTGGTTCACAATCCGGATTGCATTACCTGCAAGGAGTCCAGACATGACCATTGAGATCTTCACACACGGATTCATCCGAAATGCCCTGCTGGGCGGCCTGATGATTGCCGTCGTCTTCGGCATTACTTCCTTCTTTGTTGTTATGCGGCGTCTTTCATTTCTGACCGTCGGTGTCGCCCATGCGGCCTTTGGCGGAGTGGCAGTGGGTCTGCTTCTGGGTGTATCTCCCTACTTCACCAGCATCCTGTTCTGCCTGCTGATCGGGTTTCTCATCCAACATCAGTCCCAGGAAAGCTCGGGAGGCGGATACGACGCAATCACCGGAATCCTTTTCGCCGCGACCATGGCGCTGGGCATCATTCTGCTGTCGTTGAAGAAGGACTATACATTTGACATCATGGGATACCTGTTCGGCAGCATTCTGGGTATCACAGAGCGTGATCTCATCATTATGCTGGTGGTAGGCACCGGCGTGCTGCTCTACCTGATCCTGTTCTTCCGACAACTGCTGTTCGTGACATTCGATCCCGAAGTCGCCCGGTCATCCGGCATCCCGGTATCGGCTCTGGAATCATCCATCGTGATCATCGTTGCTCTGCTGGTCGTGATCGCCATCAAGATGATCGGTATTATTCTGGTGACCGCATTCCTGGTTCTACCGGCCAGTTTCGCCACAAAGTTGTGCAGCCGGTATCAGCACGCATTGCTGGTCTCACTGGGTTTCAGCATCCTGATTTTTATCATCGGGTTTGTGTTGTCTTATCAATTGGATCTGCCGACCGGCGCCGGCATTGTGCTGTTGGGAACATTGGTGTTTCTGGCAACACCAAACCGCATCCGCTAATTCTGTGCCGGTTCTTCCTCTTCGTCTGAAGTCCCCTCTTCCTCTTCATCCAGGACGGTTGCCTGAAGGGCTTCCGATCCGTTCCGGAAGCCGTTGTTGATGACCTTCGTCAGAAATGGATGGAACAGATACAGGAAGAGACCGACAAACAAAACGGAAGACGGGGAAACCAGGAAACCGATCAGCATGATCGCAATCACCACGGCCACTGTGTACGGAGCCCGGCTTTTCAGATTGGCGTCCTTGAAACTGCGGTAACGGACCCGGGATACCATCATCAAGGCAGCGAAAACGGTTAACGTAAACACCAGGTAGGACGCAAACGGAACATCCAGGCGATCCGGGAACCGCAGCACCGTAGCACCCAGCAGCGCAGCTCCCATGGGAATCGGAAGCCCCACGAAGTATCGGCTGTCCACCACATGTTTCTGCACATTAAAACGGGCCAGGCGTAAAGCACCACAGGTCACAAACAGGAATGCCGCCGCCCATCCCAATCGGGCCAGCAACGGATTGGAGAGGATTTCCGGGTCAGTGAATCCCCAGTGGAACACCAGAAAGGCCGGTGCAACCCCGAAGGACACAACGTCCACAATGGAGTCCAATTGTGCGCCGAAGTCGGATTCCGTTCCGGTCAGGCGGGCGATGCGGCCGTCGAGCATATCCAGAAAGGCCGCCACGAAAATTGCCGCGGCCGCAATCCGGTATTCATCCTTCTGGGCGTACACCAGAGACGCAAACCCGAAGAACAGGTTGGAGACTGTAAACAGACTGGGAAGAATATAAACTCCCCGCTTCATTTCTATTTTCTTCAAATGACGGCTCCGTGTGCCGTGTTTTCTGGGATCCGGTACCTACGCTTCCTTTTCTGTCATATAGTTCCGGATCATCGAATACATTCTATCTTTCAACAGCAGCTTTTGTTTCTTGATGTTGGCAATACTCAATTCATCTTCAGCCGTCAACTTGCCCTTCTTCATCAGCTGCTGCAGCTGGATATCAAAATTGGCATGCTGATCTTTCAATTCACGAAAATCGTTGTTTTCCTTGTACAGTACTTCCTTGACTTGCGACTCCGTCAATTGTGTCATCCAAACCTCCAGTTCAAAGGGTTACACTAAGAATATACGCGGGGTCCTGTTGTTGTCAAACCTTTTCGGGTCCGGGAAAGCCATGTTTCATGCGGGTTTTCACACCTCATCCCATTTCAGGTCCGGCAAGGTCAAAACCGGCTCCAGAAGCGGGTGAACGGGACGGATTCTGAACCTGAGACCGAACTTCCCGGTCCGGTCCACGTCCAGCTCTCCTTCAAACGTATGGGTCCCGTCTTCTTTGGAAAACCCGTTGTGCAGATCCATGGTATCGAAATATTCAAATTCACCGCCGGATGTCAGTTTTCCGAAATATGCCTGTACCTGGACATCATCGGGGGACAGACCGGCCAGATCAACACGCGCGGAAAGCCGTATCGGTTCACCGATCGGGTTCTCCCGCTCACCATGGAATGTGGTTTCCACAATCCGGACCTTGTCCCATCCGCCCCGTATCCGATCAAACCACTGTCTCAGTTCCTTCAGAGGACCATAGTCGTCAGTACGGAGTTTTCGCCCGATTTCAGCTGACGGCAGATAGAAGTCTTCCATGTATTCTTCCACCATGCGGTGGGTGTTGAAATAGGAACAGATGGTCCTGAGTGATGATTTCATCCGGCGGATCCATTCCCGTGGCAGATCATCCGAAGTTCGACGGAAAAATGTCGGGACCAGTTCCGATTCCAGCAGATCCAGAATGGCCCGGCTCTCCACTTCATCCTGATACACGTGATCCTGATATTCTTCACCGCCACCGATGGCCCAGCCGTTTTCGCCATTGAAGGCCTCGGCCCACCAGCCGTCCAGAATACTCATGTTCAATGCACCGTTTGCCGCAGCTTTCATTCCGCTTGTGCCACTTGCCTCCAGCGGTCTGCGTGGATTGTTCAGCCACACGTCCACTCCCTGTACCAGGTAACGGGCCAGGTTGATGTCATAATCTTCCAGAAAGACCACCCGCTTTGTGAACAGCGGATCACGGGTAAACTGGAAAATCCGTTTGATAATATCCTTTCCCGCCATATCCCGGGGATGCGCTTTACCGGCAATGATCAACTGTACCGGCCGATCCGGATCGTTCAGGATCCGGGCGAGGCGGTCCGGATCACGGAAGATCAGGTCGCCGCGTTTGTACGTGGCAAACCGTCTCGCAAAACCGATGGTCAGGGCTTCCGGGTCCAGCACTTCCTGGGCATTTCGAATCTCATGCTGCTTCGCGCCCTTGTTTTTCAGAGACTGGACCAGCCGCTTGCGGGTAAACGCTACCAGGCGTTCCCTTCTTCGTTCATGGGTCCGCCAGAGTTCTTCGTCCGGTATGGTGACGACCCGCTCCCAGACCTTTTCATTGTCCGGGTCCTCCACCCATTTGGGACCCAGATACCGATGGTAGAGCGTTGCCATTTCGATGGAAATCCAGGACGGAATATGAACACCGTTGGTGATGTGCTCAATGGGGACTTCATCCTCTGAGACCGTCGGATACAGTTCTTTCCACATGTGGCGGGAGACCGTTCCATGAAGATTGCTCACTCCATTGGCACAAGCGGAGTTCTTCAACGCCAGTACCGTCATGCAAAGACCCTCTTTCTTGTCTCCCGTTCGGACCCGCCCGCGGGCCAGGATATCATCCATGGACCATCCCAATGATTGCGCGAACAGGGACATCGCACCGCGGATCATGTCCGGGGGAAAAACATCGTTGCCGGCCGGAACCGGTGTATGTGTGGTAAATACGCTGGTTGACCGAACATAGATTTCCGCCTCTTCCCGGCTCATGCCTGCGTCTTGCAGGTTCCGGATTCGTTCCAGCGTGACGAAGGCGGAATGGCCCTCATTCATGTGGTAGACGTCCGGCTCAATATTCATCGCGTGCAGTACGCGAACGCCGCCGATACCCAGAACAATCTCCTGGTATAACCGGTGTTCCAGATCACCGCCGTATAACTGGTCGGTAATGAGACGGTCCCGGTCTTCATTCAACAGGTTGTTGGTGTCCAGCATGAAACAGCGGACACGTCCGACCGACAGGAGCCAGACCCGAACCTTGATCTCCCGGTCGCCAAGGGGAACCGATACTGTCAAAGGTTCGCCATCCTCAGTCCGTACCAGCTTCAACGGCATATTGTGGAAATCGTTCTCCGGATACGTTTCCTGTTGCCAGCCGTCCGGTGTCAGATACTGACGGAAGTAGCCCTGCTGATACATCAGACCCACACCCACAAGGGGAATGTTGAGGTCGGATGCCGACTTGATGTGGTCGCCGGCAAGTACCCCCAGACCACCGGAGTAGTTGGGGATTGAATCGTTGACACCGAACTCCGCCGAAAAATAGGCCACCCTGAAATCCTCCGGCAGACCCAATGTCAACTGGTAGTAACTTCGATTGTCCATATACCGGCGGTACTCTTCATACACCCGGTCCAGGTGAACCATAAAGCTGTCGTCGTTCGCCAGCTCGTTCAGCTTTTCCTGATCCAGGCGTCCCAGCATCAGAACCGGGTTGTGATTGCACTGTTCCCAGGTGTCCCGACTGATTCGCATAAACAGTGTCAATGCTTCCGGATTCCAGGCATGCCAGAGATTATGCGCAATCTCATGGAGCGGTTTCAGTTCTTCCGGCAGGTTGGGTATGACATTGAAGATTTTCACAATATTGCCTCCATCCGCTTCATCGCTGCCCCCACTTCAGCTTTTCCTTCAAAACGTCGAAATAAAACATTCCTTTCGGCTTGATCAACCGGGTTACCGTACGACTCCGCTGCACTTTCAGCCTGCATGTGGACGAAAACCGATAACCCAGCTGTCCGTCAAAGGTAACATACACATTTTCATGGGGTCGGTTGAGGGTCACTTCAATAATCGCATGGGCATCCAGTACAATGGGCCGATTGGTCAACGCGTGTGGACAGATCGGCGTCACGGCCAGCACATCGGTGTTGGGAAATACGATAGCTCCGCCTGCAGCCAGTGAGTAGGCAGTGGATCCCGTCGGCGTCGATATGATCAGACCGTCCGATTTGTAGTCCGATGCAAACCGCCCGTCGATGATCAGGTTCAGATCCATGATCCGGGCCAGAGCGGCCTTGTTCACCACCACATCGTTCAGCACGGTTTCCTTGACGATCACTTCTCCGTTATCATCGATAATCTCTCCGTCCAGCATCAGGCGCTTGTCAATTCCGTAGCGGCCTGCCAGAACCGATTCGAAAGACTCACACAATGATTCCGCTTTGATTTCCGTCAGGAAACCGAGCCGTCCCAGGTTGATACCCAGAATCGGGGTGGCACGTTCCTTGATCATTCGCGCCAGAGACAGCAGTGTACCGTCCCCTCCCAGAACGAGAATCATGTCCGTCTCCCGGATAAAGATATCCCGCTCCACCCGACGGTACCACTTGTTCAGATCATTTCCGTTCACCCAGTCCGGCAGGCCCTGGTACAGCATCACCGGATTGAGATCATGAGTGGCAACCACCCGGGCCACATCCTGAAACGCCTGTTTCAGGTGCTCGGATTCCGCCTTGGGCTTGTACACCAGTCCGATCCTGGTAAATTCAGCCATGGTGTACCACCTCTTGAATCATGTCGTCCATATGGCTCAGTGTAGCACCGGCCCCATGCGTTTTCAAGTGAAGCAGATACTCCGTGTTCCCTTTGCTGCCGGTGATTGGAGAGCGTGTCAGTCCAACCGGATGCAGACCCAGATTCTCACTGACTTGAACGATTTCACGAATGACACGGGCATGTTTGGTCCGATCCCGGATAATGCCCTTTTTCTCCACCTCGTCTTTTCCGACTTCAAACTGGGGCTTGACCAGTACCACGACATCTCCGTCACGCGTTGTGTCCATGATTTTCGGAAAAACCGGTAGCAGTTTGGTCACCGAGATGAAACTGACATCCATGCAGATAAAACTGACCGGATCCGCCAGGTCTCCCGAGTCCAGATAGCGGGCGTTCACGTTCTCCATGACAATAACCCGCTTTTCTTCCCGTAACCGGTAATCCAGCTGGTTGGTACCGGCATCAATCGCATACACTTTTGCCGCCCCCCGCTGCAGGAGACAATCGGTGAACCCGCCGGTACTGGCGCCCACATCCGCACAAATCCGGTCCTTCACGCCGATGGCAAACTCGTCCAACGCATGCGCCAGCTTGAGACCGCCACGTCCAACGAACGGATGCAGTTTCTCTTTCAACATAATCTCGGCATTTTCGGGAAGCAACTCTCCGGGTTTGTCCACACGTCGGTTTTCCAGGTGAACCAACCCGGCCATGATGCAGCGACGCGCCTCTTCCCTGGAACGGGTCAGACCCCTTTCAAACAGCAATCTGTCAGCCCGAATTTTGCCGGCCTTTCCCATACCTTCGCTCCACAAGAAAAGTCCGGGACAGAAAACCGGTCCCGGACTCCATTTTCTCATATTTCTCAATCAGACTTTCGTTCGTGCTACTTCAATAGCTGACGGCTGATCACCATCCGCTGGATTTCGGACGTACCCTCGTATATTGTGGTTACCCGGGCGTCCCGGTACAGCCGCTCAATCTTGTATTCCTTGGAATAACCGTAGCCACCATGAATCTGCAGTCCCTCATACGTGGCAAAGATCGCAGATTCGGATGCATACAGTTTGGCCATGGAAGATAGTCGGCTGTCCGCTTTCCCCAACTGATCCAACCACCCGGCCTGGTAAACCAGCAACTCCGCTGCCTCGATGCGGGTCGCCATATCCGCAAGTTTGAACTGAATGGCCTGATTTGCCGCCAAGGGCCTGCCGAACTGGTGCCGTTCTTTCGCATAGCGCACCGCTTCGTCCAACGCGCCTTTCGCAATCCCCAATGCCTGGGCACCGATCCCCACGCGGGAATGATCCAGCGTGGTCAAGGCGACTTTCAAGCCCATGCCTTCGTCTCCCAGCCGGTTTTCAACCGGTACCTTCATGTCTTCGATGGTAATCATACAGGTCTTGGACGAACGCATACCCATCTTGTCTTCGGGTTTGTTGACGATAAATCCGTCCCATTCACTGTCCACAATAAACGCCGTCAGTCCCTTCGAACCTGCGGCGGGATCGGTGGACGCAATCAACACGAAATAACGGCCCACACCGGCGTTGGTAATCCAGGCCTTGGATCCGTTCAGAATATAATGATCACCGTCCCGGACAGCCCGTGTTTTCAGTCCCGCTGCATCCGAACCGGCACCGGGCTCGGTGAGGCAGAAGCCGCCGATCTCGGTACCCGTGGCCAGTTCAGGCAGATATTTGAGTTTCTGTTCCTCGCTTCCGAACTTCAGAATCGGAAAACAACAGACCGAGTTGTTCACACTCATGGTTACGGCAACCGAAGCATCCTCCCGGGCCAGTTCTTCGACCGCCACCAGGTAGGAAATGACATCGGCGCCGGAACCGCCGTAGGTTTCCGGAACAAACACGCCCATCAGGCCCAGTTCACCCAGCGTTCGAATGATGTCTTCGGGAAAAGCGCTTTCCCGGTCCCGTTCCGCAGCACCGGGAGCGATCTCGTTCCTGGCAAAGTCCCGGACCATGGACCGGAACATCTCATGTTCTTCTTCGAACCGGAAATTCATGGATCAGTATTCCTTCAGCAGCTGCGCCGCAATGACGATCCGCTGTACTTCGGATGTTCCCTCATAGATTTCCAGAATTTTGGCATCCCGGAAGAAACGCTCCATGGGATATTCCCGCATATAGCCGTATCCGCCGAAGATCTGGATGCCCTTGGTAGCCGCCTTCATAGCGGTTTCAGCCGCATAAACCTTGGCCATTGAGGTGATCTTGTTACACCGGCCTCCCTGCTGTTTACAGACTGCACCCTTGTAGGTCAACAGACGGGCGGCTTCCAATTCGGTAGCCATGTCCGCCAGGTACCATTGAATGGCCTGGTTGGTGGCAATGGGTTTCCCGAACTGGATCCGTTCTTTCGCGTATTTCGTGGACTCGTCGAGGACGGCCTGGGCCACACCCAGCCCCTGTGCTGCGATGCCGATCCGGGCCCCGTCCAGGGTGGCCAGTGCAATCTTGTAACCTTCCCCTTCCTTGCCCAGCACGTTTTCCACCGGTACCTTCATATCTTCAAAAAACAGCTCGGCCGTCCCGCTGGCATTGATGCCCAGCTTGTCTTCCACCGTGCCCAGGTTATATCCTTCAAAGCTCGATTCCACGATAAACGCCGAAATCCCGTGACGCTTGTCTTCCTTATCCGTCACTGCAAATACAATGCAGGTGTCCGCATGACTGGCATTGGTAATAAAGATTTTGGAACCATTGATTACATAATGGTCACCCTGCCTGACGGCGGTGGTTTTCTGGGCGGCGGCATCCGATCCCGCACCCGGCTCGGTGAGGGCAAAACAACCCAGCCGTTCACCCATGGCCAGCGGTTTCAGATACTTTTCCTTCTGTTCATCGGTACCGAACTTGCTGATGGGATCACAGACGAGGGAATTGTTCACCGACAGGATCACGCCGGTGGACGCACAGGCCCTGGAAATTTCTTCCATCATAATGACATAGCAGATGTAGTCCATGGCGGCACCGCCCCATTCTTCGGGTACGGTAACACCCATGAAACCCAGTTCACTGCATTCCTTCAGCACGTCGACGGGAAATTCATGATTCCGGTCTCGCTCCGCTGCTCCGGGCTTCACCCGTTCATCGGCAAACCGCCGGGCCAGATCCTTCATCATCTGTTGTTCTTCGGTCAACTGAAAGTCCATGCGCCACCTTCCTTACAAGGGTTTTTGTACTCGTAGATTCAGATATCATGATACCAGAAAAAACCCATGCAAAGAAGGCGGGGTTGCTCAATGTAAGTTCCCCCGCCTCAAGTACATTGGGATCAAAGAAAAAACGAGTAAGAGCTGCTACTTCCGGGCCATTTCACCGCCGGTCTTTTCCTTGAATCCATATTCCACCAGTTTGGGATAGTCACCGGAATCGTCGATCCGGAAGAAATGACCCTGCGCAAACAGACACTCGTCCAGTTTCACATCTTCGGGGCTCTGCCAGGTCAGCAGAAACGTGCCGTCCGGTTTGTACACATCCAGCTCCATCTGATCGTAGCCGACCGGTCGTTCCACAATCAGGTAGCCGTTGTCCGCGACGCGCATGGATGCGATGGCACAATAAATGTCCGGCAGTTGCGCGCGAAGCCGGTTGCGGACTTCCGTCTCATCCATGCCGCCTACCCGCAAACCACCAGCCATTTCGTCCTTGTCCGCATCCGTCATCGTCACATCGGGCACATCCCGCTGGATGGTCCGCACCTTGTTCCCCTGGTCATCCCAAACGGTGATCTGATATTCGTCCGATTCGCAGGTATAGATCAACCTGCGGGCCGGATCGGCCGCAATCAGCAAGCTCGGCACCACACCGCCGCCGAACATGATGGTGATATACGAGTTTCCGATCTGGAATTCAAACACGCCGCGCTTATCACTTTCGGCCAACTGGACCAACAGGTTCTCCTTCATGTCCCAGATGCCCGCCCGCATGATCTGTTTGCTGTCTTCCTCCTGACCCACGCTGGTGCGGACGACCCCCGCAAACCGGTTCTTGTCCAACACAATCAGATCACTGTAGTTTTCCTTGATCCGATGCTCTTTCTGCAATTGCCCGTCCAGTGAAAAACGGCAGAGCTTCTGCCACTCATTCAACCAGAGATCCTCTCCAAGAACCTGCGCCCGGGGGTAGTATTGAAACTCACCCGGACCCTGGCCCTTTTTCAGGAATGTACCGATCAAATCACCCTGCCGGTTGACGCTGACCATATGCATGGAACGGCTGTCCAGCAGGAACACCCGATCTTCTGTGACGGCAGCCACCCGGTTGATGGTCAGGTCTTCGCCCCATTCCGGTTTCTGTTCCACCTCCCGGACCACTTCCAGTTGCGGCACAATCGTTCCCAGCCTGGGCCGGCTGTTGTCAACTGCCTGTTCCGGTTTCGCTTCCGTTCCGTTGCCGCCGCATGCCAGCATGCCGAATAACAGACAACCCAGTCCCAGTGTTTTCCATCCATGATGCTTTTTCATTCGTTTCCTCCCTGTGACTCAATGATTGCATAGGTTTCCATCATGAACATATCATCACCTACAGTGATGTAATAAACCTGGTTACCATTGAATTCTTCATGACCCACAATGTTCGGTAGTACATCAATAAGTCGCCCTTGTGGACTGAATACATTGTATTCTATAAGTGTTGATCCCTTCGGGTCACCGCAGGATACAATCAACCAGATCCGGTTCCCCCCGTCCACCCAGATTCTGCCCGACGAGTTTCGCAACGGAGAAGGATTCCCCCATCCCTCCTCGTCCGGCAGATTGAAGCTGGATGTTACGATTTCTTCCGTTTTTTTCATGTATGCCAGTCTCCGAGACGTTCGCTGGAGTGGAGAATAATCCCGTTGAATCTTTCGGATCAATTGCCCTCTGGTATTGAATTCTTGAATCTCTATGTGTTCCTTTGATGGAATAGACAGAAGAATGTTATCGGAATCAGTGATGGCAACCGGTATCTCTTGTCGATCATGCCTGTCATGGCGATTCAAACCGGCAAGGTCTGCCGTATAGATTATTTGCTTAAAGTTCAAGTTATCATCTGTGATTACAACAAGCGGTTCATGCATTCGCTTTTCTTTTCGATATACAGTTCCGGACAGGACCATGCCCCCAGTTGACAGACGTCGAAATTCAGCCCACCGGTATGAACCGTTCTGGGTTACAGACCTCGATCCCAGAAAGCGTCCCTCGCGATCAAACCTGAGTATCATTTTCTTGTATTCGTCAATCAACAATATGTTTCCGTGTTTATCAATCAGAAAGCACTGTCTTAGTCCAAACTTAAGTTGACCGGGCCCCTGCCCCTTTTCTCCGATCATTGCGAGATGCTCACCATCCAGTGAATAGAGGTGGACAATCCCCTGCATCCGATCTTGAAGGACAATGCGATCCGGTCTTGAAATACGAAAGTATCCGGGCAGTGTCAGCCAGATATCCGCTTCAGGTGCATCGAGCGGAAATTGCCCGGTCTTTTCGAGCTTCAGCCCCATCGGCGTTTCCGGCTTGGCCGGATTTTCGACCACTTCCACAGCATATGCTATTCCTGACATCACAAAGAGAAGAGCAAGAATCAGTTTCTTCATATATCCCCTTTATTTTGCATCCCTTCCTGATATTTCATACCTGCAGATCCTGTAATTCGGACGGCTTCCCGTCCTTATGCTGTCCATCTGATACCACTTTCGCTGACCAGCCGGCCAGCCACGCATTTCTCAATCCGCTTCCCAGTTTCCGTAGTTGTTCAAAGGCCACAATAAATGCCGGCATGAAACCGATGATCAGGATCGCGGACGCACTGAGCCCCCCGATGGTGGCGATACCCAGAGACACCCATACCTGCTGCGTCTGGTTTTCACCGCTGGTGCCCAGTACCAGCGGCAGCATGCCGACGACTGTGGTCAGCGTGGTCAGTAAGACCGGTCTCACCCTCCTGAGGGAGGCATTGACCGGGTCCCGTTCCGGATCGTTCCGGTAATGATCGACAAACAGGATGGCGTTGTTGACCACGATGCCAAACAACAGGATCAAGCCCATGTAGGCCGAACTGTCAAATCTGTATCCCCCGTAAACAAAGATCAGGAATACACCGATCATCCCAAACGGAACGGACAGCAGAACCGGAAGCGGGAGAATAAGGGATTCGAAGTAAGCCGCCAGAATCAGGAAGATCACCACCAGCGCCACCAGATAGGATGTGTAAATCATCTTCTGTTCTTCACCCGTCATATAGGTGCTGTCAACTTCCTTGGTATATCCCGGCGGCAGAACCAGTTCCTGGAATACCCGCTCGTTGAATGTCCGCGCACGCTTGTTGGAACCACGGTAATTCCACGCCACGCGTGCCAGATATTTCTGGTTTTTCTTGGAAATGGCAGAACCCATTTTTACCTTGTCAAACGAGATCAAGTCGCCCAATCGGACCCACTTCCCGCCGGCTGTCTGATATTTCAACCCCAGCAGATCACTCCGGCTCAGGCCCTCGAATCCACCAAACCGGATTTCCAGATCGATTTCCTCGCCATCCATGCGAATGCTTCGCGCCATGTCTGTCTGAAGATTCTGCGAAATGAAGCTGACGAGACGATTGATGGAAACCTGGTTACGACGAATGGCCTCGGTTTTCATTCGAATCACCATTTCATCCTGGTCGTTGCCCCACCAGCCCCGCTCCGTAAATTCCACTTCGGATTCATTCACGCGCCGCTCCCTGAGAACCTCTTTGCTCAGCGATTCTGCGATCCGTTTGACCCGGTCATAGGAATATCCCGTAATGGTGACATGGGAATTCATCCAACCGCCGCCACCGCCCGGGGAAGAATAATAGCTGTCCTGATCCAGGCCATAGACACCAACCGATATCCCGGCCAGTTCCGCGGCCACCGCGATCATCTCCTGTTTGACCAGGAACGGGAAAGCCGTACCCTTCGCCTCCTCGGTAAACGTGATGGTGATCCGGCCCGAACTCCGGTACACATTCAACACCACGTGTTTTACTCCGTCCTTTCCCACCACCCGGTTCTCGAACGGTCGCAGTACATCATCAATGGTGCTGACTTCCGACTCGCCCGGCATGCGGACGGTTACCGTGACCGTACCGGGGTCCGGCCGGAAGAAAAAACCGCCCCGGCTGACTTCCTTGTCAAATTTCCGGTAACTGCCCCATCCCAGCAGCAACACCAGTGCAATAGCCAGGGGGGCAAACCGGCGCACCCAGGTCAAGGGTGTCTTCAGAAAATCAAAATGGATCCAGGCACGGGAACGGGCCCGCAATGCCGTCCGGAAGAACAGCATCGGGATGAGGGTAAACGCGACCGCCAGCGACGCCATCAGGGAAAAGACAATCGCAAGCGCCAGTGGCAGATAGTACGCTGCCAGTCTGCCGGACAGAAAGACAAATGCAAAGAAACCGCCGACTGTTGTCAGGGTGGACGCCACGATGCTTCCCGCGACCTCACGGGTACCCTCCAGAACCGCTGCAGAGCGTGATTCGCCGCTATCCAGATGGGCAATAATACTCTCCGCCACCACAATGGCATTGTCCACCATCATGCCGAAACCCAGGGCGAGACCGGACAGGGAAACGAAGTTAATGGTCAGATCGAACAGGTAGAACAGATCGACTGTGATGATGGAGGAAAGAACAATGGTCAACGCAATCACCAGCGGCGTGCGAAGGGACATCAGGAACACAATCAGGGTAATCAGAACCAGCACAATAATCATACCCGCCCGCATGGCCAGCCCGGACACCTGTTCCCCGATTTCCTCACCGGCATCCTCCAGTATTTCGAAACGGACGTCCGGAAACCGCTGATCCAGCTTCCTGATCAGATCCCGACAACGCGCAGCTGCCTCGATGGTGTTGGCCTCCCGGGTCTTGTCCACCGAAACCGAAATGGTGGGCATCCCGTCTACGCGCGACATGGAATACAGTGTTCCATAACCCATGCTGACCACCGCCACATCCTTCAACAGCAGCACGCGATCACCACGAACGGCCACCGGGACGTTCGACAACTCCTCAACCGTCGTCACACTGTCATCCACCAGGAGTTCCATACGATCATCACCGGAAGTCAACGGCTGGGCGGCATATTTGATGCTTAGATCGGATAGACGTGCAGCAATTGCCGCAGACGTCAGATTCAGATATTGCAACCGTTCCCGGTCCAGCAGCACTTTCACCACACGATCTGAACCGCCCCGGATCTCCACATTGGACACCCCGTCCACCGCCGCCATTCGGGGCTGGACTTCTTTGCGGACAAATGTCCGGACATCCTGCAGCGGCATCCCCGCGGACACCTGAAAGACAAAGAAGCTCTGATCGGCCTGCCGCATTTCTTCCGGGCGCTGGGCCTGCACGTTGGGGCCCACAACCTGTCTGGGAAGGCGGGCGCGCAGCTGGGTCAGTTCTTCCTTCAATTGAAACAGCGCATAATCCATGTGGGCGTCCCGATCAAACCGGATATTGACGGTTGAATATCCGTACCGGGATTCGGATGTTACCTCGGAAACACCCGCAATCCTGCCCGTGATTTCTTCAATCGGTGAACT